>NZ_JBMRGJ010000025.1:0-60409 GCF_049384325.1 Stenotrophomonas sp. CASM114
ACCACACACGCGCATCAGGATTCATGAGGTTGCCGGCCAGCGGCCGGCACTACCTGCATCGCCGATGGAAACCAGCGTGTCGCCAGCTCCACATGCGGCCCCGCTAGAATGACTGCATGACCGAATTCATCCCGCCCGGCACCCGCTTCCACGCCCTGCCCTCGCCGTTCCCGTTCAAGCGCGGTGGCGCCCTGCATGGCGCACGCGTGGCTTACGAGACCTGGGGCACGCTGGCCGCTGACGCCGGCAATGCGATCCTGATCGTGACCGGCCTGTCGCCGGATGCGCATGCGGCGGCCAACGAGGCCAATCCGGCGCCGGGCTGGTGGGAAGCGATGGTTGGCCCCGGCAAACCCATCGATACCCGCCGCTGGTTCGTGGTCTGCGTGAATTCGCTGGGCAGCTGCAAGGGATCGACCGGCCCCGCCTCGATCAACCCGGCCAGCGGTGAGCCCTACCGCCTGGACTTCCCCGAGCTGTCGATCGAAGACGGCGCTCGCGCCGCGATCGAAGTCGTGCGTGCGCTGGGCATCGCGCAGCTGGCCTGCGTGGTCGGCAATTCCATGGGCGGGATGACCGCGCTGGCCGTGCTGATGCTGCACCCGGGCATCGCGCGCAGCCACGTCAACATTTCCGGCAGTGCGCAGGCGCTGCCGTTCTCGATCGCGATCCGCTCGCTGCAGCGCGAGGCGATCCGTCTCGACCCGCGCTGGAATGGCGGCCACTACGACGATGCCGAGTACCCCGAGTCCGGCATGCGCATGGCGCGCAAGCTGGGCGTGATCACCTACCGCTCGGCACTGGAATGGGATGGCCGCTTCGGCCGCGTGCGGCTGGATTCGGACCAGGCCGACGACGATCCGTTCGGGCTGGAATTCCAGGTGGAAAGCTATCTGGAAGGCCACGCACGGCGCTTCGTGCGTTTCTTCGATCCCAACTGCTATCTGTACCTGAGCCGTTCGATGGATTGGTTCGACCTGGCCGAGTACGCCGACGGCGACGTGCTGGCCGGGCTGGCGAAGATCCGGGTGGAGAAGGCACTGGCCATCGGCGCCAACACCGACATCCTGTTCCCGGTGCAGCAGCAGCAACAGGTCGCCGACGGCCTGCGTGCCGGCGGTGCCGATGCGCGCTTCATCGGCCTGGAATCGCCACAGGGCCATGATGCCTTCCTCGTCGATTTCGAGCGTTTCGGCCCGGCCGTGCGCGGCTTCCTCGACGCGCTGTAAGTGGCGTGGCGGCGTAACCTCGCGCTGGCCGCCTTCGGCGCGCTGACCGCCTTGATGATCAGCGGCGTGCTGCCGCTGTGGCTGGGTGGCTGGTGTCTGCTGGCCAGTGCGGTGTCGTTCGGCCTCTATGGCCATGACAAGCGCGCGGCGCAGCGAAAGCGATGGCGCATTCCCGAGCGCACCCTGCAGCTGCTGGCCTTCGCCGGAGGCTGGCCCGGCGCGCTGCTGGGCCAGGCGCTGTTCCGCCACAAGCATCGCAAAGCCGCATTCCAGTGGGTGTTCTGGCTGTGCGTGCTGGCCAACGTGGCCTCGATCGCGGTGATGCTGCGCGAGTTCTCCCATTGACCGGCCTGTAGAGCCGAGCCCATGCTCGGCTGGCTTGCTTCCGGAGCCGAGCATGGGCTCGGCTCTACAGTAGATCCACGCCATGCGTGGATGTGCCGACCAAGGTCGGCATCTACCGAAGCACTTCGCGCTCCAACGCCCCGTCGCGCAACCGGTACTGCGCATCGACCACGCCTTCGGGCAGGTCGTCGTGGGTGATCATCAGCAGGCTGCGCCCGTCCAGCAACCCGGAAAGGTCCTGCAACAGCGCACGTGCGGTATCCACGTCCAGGCCTTCGGTGGGTTCGTCGAGCAGCAGGATCGGCGCATTGCGCAGCAGCGCGCGCGCCAGCGCCAGGCGTCGTGCCTGGCCCGCCGACATCGTCGCGCCGTTCTCGCCCACCCAGGCCTGCAGGCCACCGTTGCGCTCGGCCCAGTCGCCCAGGCGCACGCGACGAAGGACCGCCCACAACGCGGCATCGCGGGCGTCGGGATCCCCCAGCTGCAGGTTCTCGGCCACGGTACCGGCAAACACCGGTGCGTTCTGCGGAAGCCAGGCCAGCTGGCGGTGCCACTCGGCCTGGGCGACGTCGCGCAGGTCGCGTCCGCCATAGGTGATTCGCCCCTGTTGCGGATCCCACAACCGCAGCAGCAGGCTGGACAGCGTGGTCTTGCCGCTGCCGCTGTCGCCACGGATCGCGATGCGTTCCCCCGGTGCCAGGGTCAGCTGCAGGCCGGACAACACCGGCCGAGCGGCACCTGGCCACTGGAAGTGCACGTCATCCCAATGCACGCGCGCCACCTGGGGTACCGGCTGCGGCGTCTGCGGATCCTCCACCGTCGGCGGTTGTTCGACGATGGCCTGCAGGCGGTCGGCAGCAATGCGCCCGGACTGCAGCGACTGCCAGGCCAGGCCCATGCCGGCCCAAAGTTCGATCAGCGCCACGGTCAGGAAGACGAGGCCTGCGGCCATTTCCGGCGCGATGTGCTGCTGTTCGGCGGCGTGCAGGGCCAACGCCAGCATCGCCACCAGGCCCAGCCCCGCCACCAGGCCGTGCAGGGTCGAGGCCGCGATCAGGCGCCAACGCCGACGACGATCACGCGAGGCCAGCTGCTTGGCGGCCACGCGTACCTTCAGCTGCCAAGCCGCATCGGCATGCAGCGCAGCCAGGTCACCGGCCCCCTCCAGCCCTTCGAATGCAGCGGTGCGCAACGCCGCGCGGTGCGCGGCACGATCGGCCTCTTCGTCATCGTGGCCACGCACGCCCAGCCACGGCACGCCGAAGGCGATCAGCAGCGCCAGCACCGCCAGCAGTACCGCCGCCGAGGGCAGGATCAGCGCTGCCGAGGCAACCGCCACCAGCGACAGCGCGCCCAGCGCCACCAGCGGCCCGATCGCACGCACCAGCAGCCCATCCACTTCGCCGATGTCCCCCAGCAGCCGCGCCAGCAGCTCGCCGGTGCGCGTGGCGCCCAATCGTGCCGGCGCCAGTGGCAGCGCGCGGCGGAAGAACCACACGCGCAGGTCGCGGGCGATGCGCAGCGTGGCATCGTGGCCGACCAGCTTTTCGAAGTAGCGCGACACGATGCGCGCCATGGTCAGGCCACGGATGCCGGCCGAGGGTGAGAAGAAGTTGAAGCCCTGGCCGAGGCCGGCCGCACCGGCCAGCGCGGCCGCCGTGAGGAAACCACCGGACAGGCCCAGCAGCGCCGTGCCGGCCAGCATCGTGGTCCACAGCAGCAGCAGGGTCAGCAACAGGCGCGGCCGGTGGCGCAGGAATACCGCGCGCAGCGAATCAGGCGAACGGCTCATGCGCGCACCGCCTGTGCCGGCTCGACCAGGCGGCCTTCCGGCAACAGCAGGCAACGATCGGCCCAGGCGATCACCGCCGGGCTGTGGGTGGCGACCACTACGCTGCGCCCGCGCGCATACGCGGCCAGGCTGCGCAGCAGCGCCGCCTCGGTATCGGCATCGAGGAACGCGGTGGGTTCGTCCAGCAGCAGCACCTGCGGGTCGCGCAGCAGCAGGCGGGCCAGGCCAATGCGGCGGGCTTCACCACCGGACAGGCCGAAGCCGCGTTCGCCGATCACCGTGTCCAGCCCCTGCGGCAGGCGCTGGGCAAACTGCAGGACCTGCGAAGCCTCGGCCACCGCGCGCAACCGCGCATCGCTGGCTGCGGGATCGGCCAGGCGCAGATTGTCGGCGATGCTGCCATGGAACAGGTACGGTCGCTGGCTGGCATAGGCCACCTGCACGCCGGGGCGCAGCTGCAGCTTGCCGGCACGCGGCGGCAACCAACCGGCCAGCGCCTCCAGCAGCGTGCTTTTGCCGGACCCGCTGGGACCGACCAGGGCCAGGCGCTGGCCCGGCTCCAGCAGCAGGTCCAGATCCCGCAGCACATCCTGCGGCGCACCCAACGGGCGCAGTACCAGTCCTTGCGCCTGCAGTGGCGGCAAGGCGGCCTCGGCCGGCTCCACCGCCAGCGGCGCAACCTCGTTCTCGATCAGGCCCTGCTCGTCCGGCAGCGACTGCAGCAGGCGCTCCACTTCGGCGGCGGCGGCCAGTGCATTGGCGCGATCATGGTAGTGCGCAGCCAGCCGTCGCAGCGGCGCATAGAACTCCGGCGCCAGCAGCAGGCAGAACAGGCCCGCACCCAGCGTCGGCACCGCTGCATGCAGCGACATCATGCCCAGATAGCTCAGGCCCAGGTACAGCGCCACCATCGCCACGCTCACCGAGGCGAAGAATTCCAGCACGGTGGACGACAGGAACGCGATGCGCAGCACCTTCAGGGTGCGCACGCGCACGCCTTCGGCGGCGGCCTCGATGCCGGCCAGTTCGGCTTCGCCGCGGCCATACAGGCGCAGCAGGCCCAGGCCCTTGATGCGGTCGGCGAAATGGCCGCTCATGCGCGCCAGTTCGCCCAGCTGCGCGCGCCCGGCGGCTTCAGCGCCCCAGCCCACCAGCATCATGAAGAACGGCACCAGCGGCGCGGTGAACAGCAGGATCAGCGCCACCACCCAGTCCACCCAGGCGACAGCGGCCAGGATCAGCAGCGGCACCACCACCACTTCGGTGCGCACCGGCAGGAAGCCGCTGTAATAGCTCTCGATCGCATCACCGTGATGCAGCATCAGTTCGCCCAGTTCACCGGTGCGGCGCTGCCGCAGCCAGAGCGGGCCCTGGCCCAGCAGGCGCGCGAACACGCGTTCGCGCAGTGCCAGCCGGGCGGCGTCGGCCACGTCACCGGCGGCGGCCTGGGTGGCGCTGCCCAGCAGGGTGCGCAGCACCAGGATCACCGCCAATCCCGCCAGCACCGGCAGGCCAGAGGCCAGCGGCACGCGCTCCACCAGCACCTGCTGCACCAGCCAGGCGATGGCGGCAGCCTGCCCGATCAACAGCGCGCCGGACAGGCTGATGCACAGCGCGGCCAGGCGCTGGCGGCCCCGGGCGGAGCGTGCCAGGTCGGCCAGCCAGGCCGTGCGCACACGCCGCTGGCGGGCGGTTTCAGCTTCCGGGGACAGGCCGTCAGGGGTCGTTTCGGCAGCGCTCAAGAGGTCTTCACGGGCAGCGGGGGAGACACGGCATTGTAGGCGCAGGCAATAGCCCGCCCCTGCGGCCGGCGGTCGCAGTCTTCATCAGGTTGGCATACGATCAACCGGGGCACCTGTTCATACATTGATCTGGATCAAGGCTGTTTGAAGTAGTCGGTCACATCATTCACGTCGTAGACCACCCTTCCCGCCACCTGCAACGGCACTATCCAACGAGGTAGCCAGGCCATGATTGATCAGACAGTCGTAGAACTGTCGCGGCTGCAATTCGCGCTGACCGCGATGTACCACTTCCTATTCGTACCGCTCACCCTCGGCCTGTCCTTCATGGTGGCCATCATGGAGAGCGTGTACGTGATGACCGGCAAGGAGATCTGGCGCAGGATGACCCTGTTCTGGGGCGTCCTGTTCGGCATCAACTTCGCCATGGGCGTTGCCACCGGCATCGTCATGGAATTCCAGTTCGGCATGAACTGGTCCTACTACAGCCACTACGTGGGTGACATCTTCGGTGCGCCACTGGCGATCGAAGGCCTGATGGCGTTCTTCCTGGAAGCGACCTTCGTCGGCCTGTTCTTCTTCGGCTGGAACCGCCTGAGCAAGGTCAAGCACCTGATGGTGACCTGGCTGATGGCGCTGGGGACCAACCTGTCGGCGATCTGGATCCTGGTGGCCAATGGCTGGATGCAGAACCCGACCGGTGCGGTGTTCAACCCGGAAACCATGCGCATGGAAGTGGTCGACTTCATGGCGGTGGTGTTCAACCCGGTGGCGCAGGCCAAGTTCGTGCACACCGTCAGCGCCGGCTACGTGACCGGTGCGGTGTTCGTGATGGCGATCAGCGCCCTGTTCCTGCTGCGCAACAAGCACAAGGACCTGGCCCGTCGTTCGTTTGCGGTGGCCGCGGCGTTCGGCCTGCTGTCATCGCTGTCGGTGGTCGTGCTGGGTGACGAGAGCGGTTACGCCGCCAGCGAACACCAGAAGATGAAGCTGGCCGCGATCGAGGCGATGTGGGAGACCGAGCGAGCGCCGGCCGACTTCACCGCCTTCGGCATCCCCAACCAGGAGACTCACCAGAACGACTACGCGGTGAAGATCCCCTACCTGATGGGCCTGATCGCCACCCGCTCGTTGAACCAGCCGATTCCCGGCATCCTGGAACTGGTCGAGCGCGCCGAACACCGCGTGCGTGGCGGCCAGCTGGCCTACGGTGCATTGGAACGCCTGCGCGCCAACAAGAACGACGTTGAAGCGCGCGAGATGTTCGACCGCCACTGGCAGGACCTGGGCCACGGCCTGCTGCTCAAGCGCTATCGCGATGACATCCTCAACGCCACCCCGCAGGAGATCTCGCAGGCGGCGATGGACACGGTGCCGCGCGTGATGCCGTTGTTCTGGACCTTCCGCGTGATGGCCGGCCTGGGCTTCTACCTGATCGCCTTCTTCGCGCTGGCCTTCTACTACTCCTGCCGCAACAACTTCCAGGACAAGCGCTGGTTCCTCAAGCTGGCCCTGTGGACGCTGCCGGCACCGTGGATCGCGATCGAGTGCGGCTGGTTCGTGGCCGAGTATGGTCGCCAGCCGTGGGCGGTCGATGGCGTGCTGCCGACCTTCTATGCGGCGTCGGGCCTGGCCCTGCATGAAATCGTGCTGACCCTGGCCGGCTTCACTGCCATCTACACCGCGCTGATCGTGGTCGAGATCAAGCTGATGCTCAAGGCGATCCGCAAGGGTCCGGACGAGGTGCTGCCGTCGCTGCAGTCGCCCCAGCCGCATGCTTCCCACAATGCCTCGGCGCCGGCCGCCGGCCAGGCCTGAGGCAGGAGAACCAAGATGGATTTCATTCTTCTGGACTACACCACGCTGCGCGTGATCTGGTGGCTGCTGCTCGGCATCCTGCTGATCGGTTTCGCCGTGATGGATGGTTTCGACCTGGGCGTGGGCACCCTGCTGCCCTTCGTCGCCCGCAACGACGCTGAGCGCCGGCTGGTGATCAATACCATTGGTCCGGTCTGGGAAGGCAACCAGGTGTGGCTGATCCTGGGCGGCGGCGCGATCTTCGCCGCCTGGCCGCCGCTCTACGCGGTCAGCTTCTCCGGGTTCTACCTGGCGATGTTCGTGATCCTGTTCGCCCTGATCCTGCGTCCGGTCGGCTTCAAGTTCCGCAGCAAGATGCCCAGCGAGCGCTGGCGCAACACCTGGGACTGGGCGCTGTTCATCGGTGGCTTCATCCCGGCGCTGATCATGGGCGTGGCGGTGGGCAACGTGGTGCTGGGCGTGCCGTTCCACTTCGATGACAGCATGCGCATCTTCTACACCGGCTCGTTCTTCGGCCTGCTGATGCCCTTCGCACTGCTGGCCGGCCTGCTCAGCGTGTCGATGCTGGTCGCCCACGGTGCCGCCATGCTGGTGCTGAAGACCGACGGCCCGGTGGCCGAGCGTGCGGCCCGCTTCGGCAGCATCGCCGCGATCATCGCTTTCGTGCTCTTTGCGGTCGGCGGCGCCTGGGTGGCCTTCGGCCTGCCGGGCTACCAGATCACCTCGCAGGTGGTCACCGACGGCGCCACCAATCCGCTGCTGAAGACCGCCGAACTCGGCGCCGCCGGTGGCTGGATGCGCAACTACAGCACGATGCCGGCCACGATCCTGGCCCCGCTGCTCGGCCTGGCCGGCCTGCTCGCCAGTGCGGTGCTGCTGCGTGCCCGCCGCGGCGGCCTGGCCTTCATTGCCTCCGGTGCGGCCATCGCCGGCATCATCCTGACCGTCGGCTTCGCCATCTTCCCGTTCCTGCTGCCGTCCTCGAGCCAGCCCACCTCCAGCCTGACCGTGTGGGATGCCTCGTCCAGCCACCTGACCCTGTGGATCATGCTGCTGGCCACGGCGGTGTTCCTGCCGATCATCCTCGCCTACACCACCTGGGTGTACCGCGTGCTGAAGGGCAAGACCACCACCGAAGAGATGGGCAACAACCCGAACGCGTATTGATTGCTTGCACGTGTGCCGACCAACGGTCGGCACCTACCCGGAATGAAGGAGACTGATCATGTGGTATTTCGCCTGGATTCTCGGTGCCGGCCTCGCCTCCACGGTGGCCATCCTCAACGGCATGTGGTTCGAAGCCCGCGAGCAGAACCGCATCGAGAAAGAAAATCGTCGCTGAGCTGTAAAAAAACCTTGCCGCCTTGGCCTTCACACGGTATCTTAGGCGGCTCCTTCGGGGTGTAGCTCAGTCTGGTAGAGCGCTACGTTCGGGACGTAGAGGTCGCAGGTTCGAATCCTGTCTCCCCGACCACTTCGGTGGTCGCATTGAAGCCTGGTGAAGTCGTCCAGGCTTTTTTGTTCCCTGAAGTGGCACTGCTTCGGCAGTGTGAAGAAAACAGCATTCACCCCTTGCCGCCATCGGGGTGAATCGCTAGAATAGGCGGCTCCCTTCGGGGTGTAGCTCAGTCTGGTAGAGCGCTACGTTCGGGACGTAGAGGTCGCAGGTTCGAATCCTGTCTCCCCGACCACTTCGGTGGTCACCAAGAAGCCTGGAAGACATCACTGTCCTCCGGGTTTTTTTGTATCAGGCACCTGGCCGCCCGCATGACGGGACCTTGCCGGAGCCCGCACGTACAATGGCCGCGCTGCCGGCCCGCCAGCAGCCCCTCCCCCACCTGCCGCTTCGGCGTAGACCGATGCCGGCGCTGCATGCCATTGCCCCGGCGTGCGACACCTGCAAGGACCACCGATGAGTTCCTCCCCTTCCGATTCGCCGTCGCTGCTGCACGGCCGCGTCCTCGCATTCGCCGCGATCCTGCTGGCAGCGATCAACCTGCGCACCGCGGTCACCTCGATCACTCCGCTGCTGGACGTGCTCGGCCAGCAGTTCGGTTTCGGTACCACCATGACCGGCGTGCTGGGCATGCTGCCGACCGCGTCGTTCGCACTGTTCGGCGTGGCCACGCCGGCACTGGCGCGGCGCCTCGGGCTGGAGCGCACCACGCTGCTGGCGATGGTGATGGCGATGGCCGGCCTGCTGCTGCGTTCCAGCGCCGGCAACGTCGGCACGCTGCTGTTGGGTTCGGTGGTGGCACTGGCCGGCATGGGCATCGGCAACGTGGTGGTGCCGCCGCTGGTGAAGCGCTATTTCGCCAACAAGGTCGGCACCATGAGCACGCTCTACATCAGCGTGCTGCAGCTGGGCACGATGCTGCCGGCACTGCTGGCGGTGCCGGTGGCCAACGCCGCAGGCTGGCGCGTGTCGCTGGGCATGTGGGCGCTGCTGGCGCTGGCTGCCGCACTGCCGTGGCTGGTGCTGGCCACGCGCGCGCCGAAGCCGCAGTCCAACGTGTCCGATCCGACCGCGCAGCCGCATGGCAAGGTCTGGCGCACGTCACTGGGCTGGAGCATGACGCTGATGTTCGGCATGACCTCGCTGATGACCTACTCGATGTTCACCTGGCTGCCGCGCATCGTGGTCGAGGCCGGTGGCACGCCCGCGTTCGGTGGCGTGATGGTCGCCGTGTTCTCGGCGCTGGGCCTGCTGCCATCGCTGGTCATTCCGTCGATGGCGGTGCGCATGCAGAACCCGTTCCCGCTGGTGCTGATCGGCTTTTTCTCGTTCGTGATCGCCTTCACCGGCCTGCTGCTGGCACCGATGAAGGCCCCACTGCTGTGGGCCTGCCTGCTCGGCGTCGGCCCATCCACCTTCCCGCTGGCACTGACCCTGATCAACCTGCGCACCCGCACCCCGACCGGCTCGGCGGCGCTGTCCGGCTTCATGCAGGGCGTGGGCTACAGCTTCAGCTGCCTGGGCCCGTTCCTGGTCGGCTGGCTGCACACGGTCAGCGACGGCTGGACCCTCCCGTTCAGCTTCCTGTTCGGCTGCGCCGCCCTGATGCTGTGCGCCTCGTGGGTGGCCTGCAAGCCGCGCAAGCTGGAAGATCTCTGGTAAGCCACGTGGGGCCCGCAACCGGGCCCACCTACCATTCGTCAGCCCGTCTGCGCATTTTGACGCCGGGCTGACAATTCCGGGCGGATAGTGCCCACGAATGCCCATCCTTGCCGCGTGCCGGCATCGGGCATGGGGGCGGCAGCGCCGCCCGGGCCACCACTCGGTGTGCGGGGGACTTTCGTTTCAGACAAGACATCGCAGGTCGCTGTCCGGGTTGTATCCGTCTTCGCTGGGCGGGAATGCACGAAGGGAGTGACGCGGGCCACGGCCACGCCAAAAGCTGGCATGTGATGTGCGTCACATTTTTCAGGTTGTCTGGTTCGGAAGCCAAGGGGGTCCCCAATGGTTGTCCACCGCCGGCTGGCGCTCTGCGTCGGCCTCGCCTGCACCGCCCTGGCCTGGGCCAGCAGCGCTGCCCCGCCCGACCGCGAAGCAGCGTTGGCCGAGATCGGCCGCTATCGAGACCAGGCGCGTTGGCTGGACGCCCTGGGCACGATCGAGCGCGCCAGCCAGCAGCAACCCAACGACGACCTGCTGTTCAAGCTGCGCGTATTGACGCTGGGCGACATCGGCAACGCCTGGCGTGCGTGGGAGCTGTACCAGCAGCGCCCGCAACTGTTCGACGCTGCGCAGAAACAGCGCCTGGAAGGCGACTACCTGGCCAAGCTGGTGGTCTGGAGCCTGGCCTACAGCAGCAGCGAGGACAGCCGCCTGGAAGAAGCCGAATCGACCCTGGCCCGCATGCAGCGCTACCTCGGCGGCGAAGGCACCCCGTCCTCGCAGGCACCACTGCGGATCCGCATGGACCGGCTGATCCTGCTCAACCGGCTGGGCCGCCATGCACAGGTCCGCGAGGAAGCGCGGGCACTGCAGGCCGAAGGCCACACCCTGCCCGACTACGTGCTGCCCGCAGTGGGCGATTCGTTGATGGGCACCCTGCACCCGGAAGAAGCCATCCCGGTGCTGCAGGCGGCCGTCGCTGGCGACCCGACGCGCGACGCCTCGCATTCGGAACTTGCTTACGCCTACCTGGAAAGCGAGCAGCAGGAAAAGGCCATCGACCTGCTGCAGGCATGGCGCGACAAGGAGCCGGCGTGGCGCTGGAGCAACGGCAAGTCGCCGTACGCGAACTGGTCGCGCTACGAGGCCGATCTCAACCTGGCGATGGTGCGCGCCTACAGCGGCGACCTGCACACCGCGCAGCACGACCTGGAGTCGATGGTCGAGATCGCACCCGGCAACGGCGGGCTGCAGAGTGCGCTGGGCAGCGTCTACATGATGCGCGGCTGGCCACGCCGGGCGCTGCAGCGCCAGCAGATGGCACACGCGCTCGATCCGCGGGACATCGAACCGCGGCTGGGCATGGAAGAGGCCTATGTCGCCCTGCAGCGCGACGACCTGGCGCGGCCGCTGCACGATGACCTGGTCGCACGCTACCCCACCCAGCCGGCAGTCGAACGCATGGACCAGGCCTGGCGCGCGCATCGCGGCTGGCAGCTGAAGGCATGGACCGACATCGGCCGCAGCTCCGGGGGCGGTGGTACTTCGCCCCTGGGCAACAACGACCGCCACTACGGCGTGGACGTGGAGACGCCGGTCCTTGATGACCGCTGGCGGTTGTTCGCCCTCGCCGACCGTCGCGTGACCGACTTCCAGGACCAGCGCATCGATCCCCTGTGGCTGGGTGCGGGCGTGCGTTACCGCTTCGGGCAGCTGGATGCGGAAGCGGCGGTCCTGCGCGCCAACGATCACATCGGCGACACCGGCCTGCGCGTCGGCGTCGGCTGGCAGTTCAACGATTCCTGGCACGCCGGCGTGGTGGTCGCACGCAATGACCCGGAGGCCTCGATGCAGGCGCGCGCGGCCGGCATCACCGCCGACAGTGTGAGCGCACAGGTGGACTACCGGCGCAGCGAGCTCACCCACTGGACGTTCGGCGCGAGCCGCTTCCGCTATGACGACGGCAACCACCGCGAGCTGTTCGGCACCAGCGTCCAACAGCGCCTGCTGACCCGCCCACGCTGGCTGGTCGATGGCCTGGCCAGTGCCTACACCAGTCGCGGCAGCCGCGATGATGCGCCCTACTTCAACCCGAAGCGCGACCGCATGGTCGAGATCGGCATGCGCATCGACCAGCAGCTGTGGCGGCACTACGAGCGCCACTTCCGGCACCGGCTGACCGTCTCGCTGGGCGACTACTGGCAGGACGGCTTCGGCAGCGCGTTGGTGCCGTCGGTGTCCTACATGCACGAGTGGCAGCTGGGCCCTGGCCGCGTGTTCGAGTATGGCGTGCGGTGGTCACGACCGGTCTACGACGGCCATCGCGAGCGCCATATCGGCTTCGAAGCCGCATTGCGCTGGGGAGACTGACATGGCCCGCTTCCTGCGACTGATCGTGCTCCTGCTGCTGGCCTGCGTGCCACCGGCGTTCGCGCAGCAGCCCCTGCATCTTGATGCGATCGACAACGGCCTGCTGATCCTCAGCTACCACGACATCCGCGACAAGGTGGCCGCCAAGGGTGATGCCGATTCCTATGCGGTGAGCACGCAGAACTTCGCCGCGCACCTGGACTGGCTGGGCGCGCACGGCTACCACCCGGTTTCGCTGTCGCAGCTGATCGAGGCCTCGCAGGGCCGCGCCACGCTGCCTCCCAAGCCGGTGCTGCTGACCTTCGACGATGGCCTGCGCAGCGTCTACGACAAGGCGTTCCCGCTGCTGCAGGCCTACCACTACCCGGCCCTGGTGGCGGTGATCACCGATTACGTGGACATGGCACCGGGCCGCACCATCGACTACGGCTACCGCCCGTTCGGCCATGATGACTTCGTGACCTGGGCGCAGCTGAAGCAGATGCACGACAGTGGCCTGATCGAAGTGGCCAGCCATACCGACGACCTGCACCACGGCGTGCTTGCCAATCCGCAGGGAAACTCCACGCCCGCCGTGGTCACCCGCATCTACACCCCGGCCACGCGCAGCTACGAGAGCGGGACACAGTATGAGCAGCGCCTGCGCGCTGATCTTTCGCGCAGCGTGCAGCGCATCCAGCAGCACCTGGGCGTGCGCCCGCGCGCCATCGTCTGGCCATATGCCGCGTACAACCAGTTGAGCAACGACATCGCCGAGCAGCTGGGCATGCCGGTTTCGTTCGACCTGGAAGGCCGTAGCACGCCAGTGGCCAGCGACCTGCACGGGCTGGCACGATTGCTGGTGAGCAACAACCCGACCGTGGAAGGCCTGGCCTACGAACTGCGCCGTGACGTGGCGCTCGATGGCATCCGCGCCCTGCAGATCGATCTGGATGACATGTATGACCCGGATCCAGCGCAGCAGGCACGCAATCTCGATGCATTGATCGAGCGGGTCAAGCGCATCGCGCCGACCCATGTCTATCTGCAGGCCTTTGCCGACCCGGACGGCAACAACACCGCCGATGCGCTGTATTTCCCGAACCGGCACATGCCGATGCGGGCGGACCTGTTCAGCCGCGTCGCCTGGCAGCTGAAATCCCGCGCGGGCGTGAAGGTCTACGCGTGGTTGCCAGTGCTCGGCTTCGAACTGCCCGACCCGGAGCAGCGCAAGGTGCTGGCGATCCGCAATGGGGATGCCGACGGCATGTACCGGTTGGATTTCACCAACCCGAAGGCCAGGCAGATCATGCTCGACATCTACGAGGACCTGGCGGTCAATTCCTACTTCGAAGGCCTGCTTTTCCATGACGACGGCTACCTGCGCGACACCGAGCTGCCCGCCCTGGCGGCCGGCGAAGATGGCAGCGCACGTACCCAGGCACTGATCGACTTCACCCTGGCCCTGCGCAACAGCGCGCAGCGCTGGCGGCCGAAACTGGCAACGGTGCGCAACCTGTATGCCGAGCCGGTACTCCGCCCGCAGAGCGAAGCCTGGTTCGCGCAGCGCCTGGACCTGTTCAACAAGGCCTACGACCAGACGGCGCTGATGGCGATGCCGTGGATGGAAGGCAGCAGGCACCCCGAGCGCTGGCTCGGCCAGTTGCTGGCCGCGGTACGCGCGCACGACCCGCAGCTTCAGCACACGCTGTTCGAGCTGCAGACCGTCGATTGGCGCAGCGGGCAGCCGATTCCCGCCGGGCGCCTGCGTGCGCAGATCCGCCAGTTGCAGGCGCAGGGCGTGCACCACTTCGCCTGGTACCCCGATGACTTCATCGCCGACCAGCCCTCCACCCGCGATGCCCGCGCGGCAATGTCCGCCGGCAACTTCCCGTACCCGGAGAAGTGACGTGGACATGCATCCGCTGCTGCAGGTCCTGTTCCAGTTCGCCTTCTACTACCCGATGGTGATGGCGTTCTTCTGGATGTCCGGTGGCCTGTACTACTACTTCCGGCGCGAGCGTCACTCACGTCCGCGCAACGATCCGCCCTTGATGATCGCCCCTCCCTTCGCGACCTTGCTGGTGCCCTGCCACAACGAAGCAGAAAACCTGGACGACACGCTCACTGCGGCGCTGGCCCAGCGCTACCCCGCCGATTACGAAGTGATCGCCATCGACGATGGCAGCAGCGATGACACCGGCGCACGGCTGGATGCGCTGGCGGCAAGGCATCCACGGCTTCGCGTGCTGCACCTGGACCGCAACCTGGGCAAGGCCAATGCGCTGCGCATGGGCGCACTGGCCGCACGCTCGGAGTACCTGGTGTGCATCGATGGCGATGCGATGCTGGAAGAGCATGCACTGCACTGGATGGTCTGGCACCTGGTCAGTGGCAACCGGGTCGGTGCGGTCACCGGCAACCCGCGCATCCGCAACCGCTCCACCCTGCTCGGACGCCTGCAGGTGGCGGAATTCTCCTCGATCATCGGCATGATCAAGCGGGCACAGCGCGTGTATGGCCGCATCTTCACCATCTCCGGCGTGATCGCCGGCTTCCGCCGCACTGCCCTGCACCAGGTCGGCTGGTGGTCGGATGACATGGTGACCGAGGACATCGACATCAGCTGGCGCCTGCAGCGCGCGCACTGGGACATCCGCTACGAACCCAATGCGCTGTGCTTCATCCTGATGCCGGAGACGCTCAAGGGCCTCTGGCGGCAGCGCCTGCGCTGGGCCCAGGGCGGCGTGGAAGTGATGCTGCGCCACGCGCGCTCGCTGCTGCACTGGAAAGAGCGGCGCATGTGGGGCGTGCTGCTGGAGTACGTGTTGAGCGTGGTCTGGGCCTACACGATGCTGTTCATCGTGCTGCTGTGGGTACTGGGCAAGTTCATCGAGCTGCCGCCGCAGCTGCATATCGCCAGCCTGCTGCCGGAGTGGCATGGCGTGATCCTGGCGCTGGTCTGCCTGCTGCAGTTCGCCAGCAGCCTGATCATCGACCGGCGTTACGAAACACAGATTGGACGCAATTACTTCTGGGTCATCTGGTACCCGATGGCGTACTGGCTGATCAGCCTTTCCACCACCCTGGTGGCGCTGCCCAAGACGCTGCTGCGCCGTCGCAGCAAGCGCGCCACCTGGACCAGCCCTGACCGGGGGATCCGATGAACGCGCAACGCCCGTCCAACCGCTTCGACTCGCGGATGATCCGCAAGCCGCATCGCCAGCCACACTTCCAGCGCACGGCCTGGGGCTTCGTCACCCTGGCGTTCTGGGGCTTCTACTTCTATCTGTGGGCCCCCTTGGTGACCCTGCTCTCGTGGTTGATCGGTGGCCAGCTGGCCTGGCGGCAGCTCTACGAACGGCAGAACCAGTTCGACCCGTACGTGCTGGTCGCGCTGCCATTGATGCTGCTGTGCGCCAGCGTGCTGCTGATCACCTGGGCCGAGTACAACCGCGCCCGCTTCCGTGGCCGCGAACGCCGCCTGCCGCGGCCCCTGGCCAGCCTCAACGAAGTGGCCGCCGATCTGGGCGCCAGCACCGGGCTGGCCGAACGCCTGATGGGCTGCAAGGCCGCCACGCTGCACATGGATGATCACGCACGGCCGGTCGGAATCCGCCGCGAGGTGGTGTAACCCGACGA
Organism: Stenotrophomonas sp. CASM114; assembly: GCF_049384325.1. Lineage (NCBI taxonomy): Bacteria > Pseudomonadati > Pseudomonadota > Gammaproteobacteria > Lysobacterales > Lysobacteraceae > Stenotrophomonas > Stenotrophomonas sp. CASM114. Next base: position 16,036 of record NZ_JBMRGJ010000025.1, read on the forward strand.
CCTGGTAGCTGCCGGCCTTGGTCGGCACCGGGGTTTGCCGCGAAGAGCATCCACGCGCGGCGTGGATCCACTTATGTACGCGTCTGCCCTTCGCCGCGCACGACAAATCGTTCAACGGTGAGGGCTTCCAAGCCCATCGGGCCGTAGGCGTGCAGGCGCGTGGTGGAAATACCGATCTCACTGCCCAGGCCCAGCTGGCCACCATCGGAGAAGCGCGACGAAGCGTTGACCATCACCACCGCCGAGCGCAGCGCGTTGACGAAGCGCTCGGCGTGGCCGGTGTCCTCGGTGGCGATCACTTCGGTGTGGTCGGAGGTATAGGTGCGGATGTGCGCGATGGCTGCATCAAGATCATCGACCACGCGCACCGCCAGCACCAGATCGAGGAACTCGGCGGCGTAATCCTCCTCGGTCGCCGCCGTGCTGCCCGGCAGCAACGGCTGCGCCTGCGCATCGGCGCGCAGCTGCACCCCACGCTCACCCAGCGCCTGCGCCACGCGCGGCAGGAACGCATCAGCCACGGCGCGGTGCACCAGCAGCGTCTCCAGCGAATTGCACGCCGCCGGCCGGCTGCACTTGCCGTCCACCAGCAGGTCGATGGCCTTGCCGAGGTCGGCGCTGGCGTCCACGAACAGGTGGCACACCCCCTTGTAATGCTTGATCACCGGCACGCGCGCGTGCTCGGCCACGAAACGGATCAGGCCTTCGCCGCCACGCGGAATGGCCAGGTCGATCAGCTCATGCAGCTGCAGCAGTTCCAGCATCGCCTCGCGGCGCAGGTCGGTGAGCACGGTCACCGCCGCCGGCGGTACGCCGTTGGCCTTCAATGCACCGGCCAGCGCCTGGGCGATGGCGGTATTGGAGTGGATCGCTTCGGAACCACCGCGCAGGATCACGCCATTGCCGGCCTTCAGGCACAGCGCGGCGGCTTCGGCCGTCACGTTCGGGCGCGCCTCATAGATCATCGCGATCACGCCCAGCGGCACGCGCACCTTCTGCACGCGGATGCCGTTGGGACGTACGTCGTCGCGCGTCACCTGGCCGACCGGGTCAGGCAGCGCGGCCACCTCGCGCACCGCCTCGGCCATCGCGAACAGCCGCGGCGGGTCCAGTGCGAGGCGGTCGAGCATGGCACTGCCAACGCCCTTGTCGCGCGCGGCGGCGAGGTCGCGTGCGTTGCCGGCCAGGATCAGTCCGGCATTTACTTCCAGGGCCTGCGCCATCGCCAGCAGCAGCGTGCGTCGCGCCGCACTGTCCAAGCCGGCAACGATCTGCGCTGCATCACGGCAGGCGCGCGCCTGGGCTTCGATTTCGCTCATCGGGGTGTCCTTCAAACCGGTCATGGCAGCACCAGGTCGTCACGATGGACGACGCTACCACCGTAGTTGTAGCCCAGCACGGCCTGGATGTCGCGCGAATGATGGCCGGCGATCCGGCGCACGTCGTCGGCCGCGTACTGGCTGACGCCGCGGGCGACACAGACACGCCCCTGCGGTGCGATCCAGCACACCTGCACCATGTCGCCGCGGCGGAATGCCCCCTCGGCAGCGGTGATGCCGCCGGGCAGCAGCGAGGCGCCCTTCTCCCGCATCGCCTGTGCCGCACCGGCATCGACGACGATCGCGCCCTCGGCCAGCGGCGCGTGCCGCAGCCAGTGCTTGCGGGCAGCCTCGCGGCTGCGTGCGGCGTGGATGCGGGTGCCGAACAGGCGGTCCTGCGCCAGCGCGCGCACCACATCGCTGCTGCGGCCGTTGAACAGGTAGGTCTCGATGCCGAGGCGGCCCGCCTTGGCCGCCGCCTCAAGCTTGGTACGCATGCCGCCGGTGCCGGCGCGCGAGCCGGCGCCGCCGGCCATCGCCAGCACATCGTCACTCAGTTCCGGCACGTCGTGCAGTGGCCGCGCGTCGGCCACGGTGCGCGGATCTGCGCTGTACAGGCCGTCGATGTCGGTGGCGATGAACAGTGCATCGGCATCGACCAGCGCGGCCACGGTCGCGGCCAGGTTGTCGTTGTCACCGAGCTTGAGCTCGTCCACCGATACGGTGTCGTTCTCGTTGACCACCGGCAGCGCACCCAGCCGCAGCAGTTCGCTCAGCGTGGCGCGTGCATTGAGGTAGCGGCGGCGGTTGCGCAGGTCGTCGTGGGTCAGCAGCACCTGCGCCACCGGGCGCTCGAAGAAGCGCTGCCAGAGCCCGATCAGCTGCGCCTGGCCGAGCGCGGCCAGGGCCTGGCGCGCCGCCATCGCCGCACCGGGTTCATCGGCCCGCGGCAGGATCGCGCGCCCCGCCGCAACCGCGCCGGAGGAGACGATCACCACCTCGCGCCCAGCCAGTACGTTGGCGGATACAAACTGGGCCAGGCCCAGCGCGTGGCGTGGCGACAGGCCGCCACCATCGGCCGCCAGCAGGCTGCTGCCAACCTTCAGCACCGCACGCCGCCATGGCGGCAGCGCCTGTTGCGGGAACGGCGAAGCGACGGTGGCGGCGTGCAGGGTCATCGGTCAGGGCCTCAGCGGGTATTCCATTCGTGCACGGTCAGCTCGGAAGCGTGCATCGTCACCAGCGGATCGGTGGCGACGATCGCCCGCGCCTGTTCCAGGCTCTCGACGTTGCACAGCACATAGGCGCCACCGCTGCCATCGGCGAAACCACCGGTCAGCTGCAGCTTTCCCTGTGCCTGCAACGCCTCGAGGAAATCGCGGTGCGGCTGCACCGCCGCATCGTTGAAGTCCGGCCGGCGCATCGCCATCACCAGGTAGACAGTGCCCGCCATCAGGACAGCGCCTGCCAGCGTGCGCGCAGTTCGTCCAGGCGCAGATCGGCGGCCGAGCCCGGCGATACACGCGCAGCCAGGCTGCCTTCCGGGGTACGTCCCTGCCCTGCGCTGTCGGCACCGGCTGCAGCGGCCTTGTAGGCCTCGCGGAACGGCACACCGGCCACCGCCGCTTCCACGGCGACGTCGGTGGCATACATGCCCGAATCGATCGCTGCGCGCAGCCTGTCGTCACGCCACTCCAGATTGGCCAGCAGCGCCGGCAGCAGTTCCAGCGCGGCCAGGCCACGGCCGAAGCCGTGGAAGATGGCGCCCTTGGACGACTGCAGGTCACGGTGATAACCCGAAGGCAGCGACAGCAGCTGCTCGATCTCGGTGCGCGCGGCGGCGACGCTGGCGTGGGTCGCACGCATCAGCTCGATCACGTCCGGGTTGCGCTTGTTGGGCATGATCGAACTGCCGGTGGTGTACTGCGCCGGCAGCGCGACGAAGCCGAACTCGGCGCTGGTGAACAGCGACAGGTCCCAGGCGATGCGGCGCAGGTCCAGCGTAGCGCCACCGAGCGCTTCCAGCGCGGCCAGCTCGAACTTGCCGCGCGACAGCTGTGCGTAGATCGGCGAGATCTGCATGCGCGCGAAACCGAGCGCGGCCGTGGTGTGCTCGCGGTCCAGCGGCAGGTTCACCCCGTAGCCGGCGGCGGTGCCGAGCGGATTGGCGTCGACCAGCGCATGGGTGTCACGGGCGCGGATGGCGTTGTCGATGAAGGCCTCGGCCCATCCGGCCCACCACATGCCGGCCGAAGAAACCACGGCGCGCTGGATATGGGTATAGCCGGGAATCGGCAGGTCCTTCTCGGCCTGCGCACGGTCCAGCGCGATCTTGGCCACGTCGGTGCTGAGCCCGGCCACGCGCAGCAGCTTCTCCTTCAGCCACAGGCGGGTGGCGACCAGGATCTGGTCATTGCGGCTGCGGCCGGTGTGGATCTTGCGGCCAGCGTCGCCGAGGCGTTCGGTCAAACGCGCTTCGATTGCTGAGTGACCGTCTTCGTACTGCGTATCCAGCACGAAGCGGCCTTCACGGAAATCCTGCGCCAGCACGTCGAGCTCGCGCAGCAGGCCTGCCAGCTCGTCGGCGCTGAGGATGCTGATGTGCTGCAGGCCCTGCGCATGCGCGGCGCTGGCAGCGATGTCATGCAGGAAGAACTCGCGGTCGAGGATCACGTCGTCGCCGGCGAGGAAGGTCTGGATCTGGGCGTCGACAGCGACGCCGGGCTTCTGCCAAAGAAGGTCTGCCATGGGGGCTCCGGAAGGCGTGTTCAGTGCGGGATCGACGTCAGTTCGTCGATGCCCAGCGCAAGGTTGAGGTTCTGCATGGCCTGGGTGGCCGCGCCCTTGAGCAGGTTGTCCAGGGTCGCCACCACCACCACCCGCTTGCCGCCCGGGGCCAGGGTGAAGCCACCGACCTGGGCACCGTGGCGGCCGGCGATGCGGCTGACCCACGGCGCTTCATCCACCACTTCGATCAGGGGTTCGCCGGCATAGGCCTGCTGGAAGCGCTCGACGATCTGTTCGCGGGTCTGCACGCGGTTCAGCCACAGGTTGGCGGTCAGCGTGATGCCGCGGAAATGCGGCGCGACGTGCGGCATGAACTCGACGGCCACGCCCAGCTGCACCGACACCTCGCGCTCGTGCACGTGGTTGGTCAGCGCATACGGCATCAGGTTGTCGGCCAGCAGTTCGACGTTGTTCTTGTCCGACGGCGTGGTACCGGCACCGGAGTAGCCGGAGACACCGAAGCACTGCGGCGGGCCGGCCAGCAGGTCCAGCAGCGGATGCACCGCCAGCTGCATCGCCGTGGCATAGCAGCCCGGGTTGCTGATGTGCTTCTGGCCGTTGTAGCGGCCGCGGGTCAGCTCCGGCAGGCCGTAATACCAGCTGTTGTCGAAGCGGTAGTCGGCCGAGAGATCGACGATGACGGTGTCCGGCTTGGCGGCTTCAAGCGCGGCCACGAACGGTGCGGCCAGGCCGTTGGGCAGGGCCAGGATCACCGCGTCCACGCCTTTGGCGGCCACCGCGTCGGCATCCAGGTTCTCGTACTGCAGCTCGCCCTGGAATTCCGGGTGGTGGTCGGACAGGCGCTGCCCAGCGCGCTCGCGCGAGGAGACGAAGGCCAGTTCCAGGCGCGGATGGGCGGCCACCAGCTTGATCAGCTCGGCGCCGGTATGGCCGCGGGCCCCGACGATGCCCAGGGTGAAAGTCGAATCGTTCATGCGTGGCTGTCCAGGCGGTACTGCAGGTGGCGCTTCACGCCCTGCCATTCCGCATCGATGATGGAGAAGATGACGGTGTCGCGCGGCGTGCCGTCGGCGTGCCGCTTGTGGTTGCGCAGCACGCCATCCTGCTTGGCGCCGAGGCGTGCGATGGCGGTGCGCGAAGTGAAGTTGAACCAGCTGGTCTCGAACACGACGCTCAGGCACTGCAACCGCTCGAACGCGTGGCTGAGCAGCATCAGCTTGGTCTCGGTGTTGACCCCGGTGCGTTGCGCAGACTCGCCATACCAGGTGTAACCGATACTCAGGCGCGGCACGTCCGCTTGCAGATCGTAGTAGCGGGTGGTGCCGACAATCTGGTCGTTGGCATCGAACACCACGAACGGCAGCACCCTGCCTTCGGCCTGCGCCTGCAGCGCTGCCTGCACGTAGCCGGCCATGGTCTTCGCATCGGGCACCTGGGTGTACCAGAGCCTGGACAACGCGCCATCGCCAAGCGCGCCGCGCAGGCCATCGATATGCCCCATCTGCAGCGGCTCCAGCCGCGCATGGGTGCCCGCCAGCGTAGGGACCTTGGTCCAGTCGGCATGGTTCATGTGTTCAGCCCTGCAGGCTCGGCGCGCGCCGGGCGCAATGGTCGACATAGGTCTTGATCCGGTCGATGCCGTCGGCGCCGAACCAGAACACCTTCCAGTGGTCCTGCTTGTAGCAGCCGTCGGATTCAGCGTAATAGAAGTGGTTGATCGGATTGCCATGGCGCGAACGCCAGAACAGCTGCGGGGTTTCCTCCAGCATCACGTTCCAGACCGCGCGGCCCAGGCCCTCGCCCTGCGCATCGTCGAGCACGGCGAACTTGTCCAGGTACACGCCCTCGGCCTCGTCGGTGAGGATCACCGCGGTGCGGTAGTTCTCGCTGACGTAGGCGCGCAGCAGCTTCGTCTTTTCGAAGTACTCCGGCACCAGGGTGCGGCCGAAGCTGGATTCGATCAGGCCTTTCAGGCGCGGCAGGTCCAGCTCGTTCCAGGCGGTGGCGCGCAGCACCTTCTCGCCCTTGCGCACCAGCGTGCCCGACCCCTTGTGGGTGAACAGTTCCTTGGCCAGGTCGGCCGGGCGCGTGATCGACACCGACGATTCCAGCGGCAGGCGATCGAGCAGATCCTTGATCTGTTCGATCTTCACCTTCATGCCGCCGTGGATCCACGGCTGCGCGATCAGGTGGTCGTACTCGGTGGACAGGTTGATCGAATCGATCACGTTGCCCTGCTCGTCCAGCAGGCCGCCAGTGCCGGTCAGGAAGATGATCTTGTATGGCTGCAGTTCCTGCACCAGCTCGTTGGCGGCGAAGTCGGCGTTGACGTTGAGGATCTGGCCGCCAGCGGTCTCGCCCAGGCTGGTGATGACCGGGATCGACCCGGCACGCAGGCTGGCCTCGATCGGTGCCAGGTTGACCTTCTTCACCTCGCCGACCAGGCCGTAGGTGTCCACGTCCAGGTACTCGGCCTCGAACACGCCGCCGGTGATCGAGGTGGCGCGCGCGCCGTTCTGCTGCAGCGCCTCGACCAGGCGCAGGTTGGACTGCTGGAACACCCGGCGCACGATCGCCAGCGCTTCCGGCGACGTCACGCGCAGGCCGTTGACGGTCTGCTTCTCGATGCCGGCGGCCGACAGTTCGGCATCCAGCTGCGGTCCGGCACCGTGCAGCACGATCGGGGTCAGCCCGACTTCCTGCAGGAACGACAGCGAAGAGGTCAGCGCGTCGAGGTCGTCGCGCAGCACCGCGCCGCCGACCTTGACCACGGCGAAGCGCTTGGCGTCCAGCTGCGAGAAGCGCTTGAGGTACTGGCTGATCTCCTTCGCGCTGGCCATGCTGGAAAGCAGGCGCACGATGGTCTGGCGGGTCTGGCGGTGGGGCTGGAGGGCAGGAGACATTTCGGTTTCGTCACAGGCGGCGGTCGCCGCGTTGCAGTTCCACCCGGCCAGGGCCGGGCGGCGTTGTAGGGTCGATCAGGCGCCGGCGGCGATGATGCGATGCACGGCGTCGGTGTAGCGCTGCAGCTGCTCCAGCGTCACGAACTCATCGGCGGTGTGGGCCTGGGCGATGTCGCCCGGGCCGAACACCAGCGTGGTGTAGCCACCGGCGGAGAACAGCGAGGCCTCGGTCCAGAAGTCCACCGCGTTGCCGATCGGCAGCTCCAGCGCATCGGCCACATCGCGCGCCAGCAGGCGGCGGTTCTCGGCCTCGGCGATGTCACCGGCCGGCAGGCTGGGGCCACGGAACGTTTCGGTGAAAACGGCGGCTTCCGGTTCGGCGAAACCGGCGAAGGTCGCCAGCAGGCCATCGATGTCCATCGACGGCAGCGGGCGGAACCCGAAGCGCACCTCAGCAGCCGGTGCGATCATGTTGGCCTTGATCCCGCCTTCGACGCGACCGATGTTGAAGCGCAGCCCGGTCAGCCCGCCGAAGCGGGCCGAGGCCAGCGATTCCACATGGTCCAGTGCACGGTTGCCCCAGCGCATGGCCTGGTGCAGCGCGCTGGCGGCCGCGTCCTGCTTGCCGGACGCATGGCCGGCACGGCCGGCGAACTGCATCAGCACCGAGCTGATGCCACGATGCGCCAGCACCGCTTCACTCATGGTCGGCTCGGCCACCAGCACCGCTTCATACGGCAGGCCACGGGCCAGGAACGCGGCGATACAGCGCGGATCGTTGGCTTCCTCGTCGCTGGAGAACAGGAAGGCGGCATCGCCATCGCTGGCATTGGCCGCCGCCACCAGCGCAGCGGCGGCGCCCTTGATGTCACACACGCCCAGGCCGACCACGCGGTCGTCCAGGCGGCGCATCACATGCGGGTCGGCACTCCAGTGCGGCGAGTCCGGCACGGTGTCCAGGTGCACGTTGAACAGGTACTTCGGCGTCCCGCGCACGGCGTACAGGCTGACTGCGCCCGCGCCATGGTCGATCACCTCGACGTTGAAGCCGGGCAGGTTGTCGCGCAGGTAATCGAAGATGCCACCGGTGGTGATCGCACGCGGCGGGTTGCGGGTGTCGAAGGACACCAGGGCCTGCAGGTGATCGAGCGTCTGTTCAAGCATGTGTCTGAATATCCGTAGGGTTCGAAATCGGTAGTGCCGGCCGCTGGCCGGCTCCGCAATGATCCAGCGGTGCCACGAGCCGGCCAGCGGCCGGCACTACCCTCCATCGACGTTGCGAGGCGCCGGCCAGCGGCCGGCACCCCGTCACAGGTCAACCGCGGTTGACCTGCGCGTAAACGGTGGAGCTCATGCCGAACAGCTTGATGAAGCCTTCAGCCTCCTCCACGCCCCAGTCGGCCGACTGCGCGTAGGTGGCGCCCTTGGTGTTGAGCAGGTGCGGCGACTTCACGGCCACCGCATCGACGCGGCCACCACGGGTTTCCAGCACCACTTCACCGTTGACCTTGGCCTGCGAGGACTTCAGGAAGGCTTCGATGTCGGTCTTCAGCGGGTCGTGGTAGAAGCCTTCGTACACCAGCTCCACCCACTTGCGCGCCACGTCCGGCTTGAAGCGGTTCTGCTGCTTGGTCAGCACCGCATCTTCCAGCGCACGGTGTGCGGCCAGCAGCGAAACCAGGCCCGGGGCCTCGAACACGATGCGGCCCTTCAGGCCGATCACGGTGTCGCCGGTGTAGACGCCGCGGCCCACGCCGTACGGCGCGAACAGCTTGTTGAGCTGGGCCAGGATCTGGTCACCCGGCAGCGCCTTGCCGTCCAGTTCGACGGCTTCGCCTTCAACGAACTTCAGGGTCACGGTCAGGGCCTGCTCCGGCCACTCGCTGCGCGGTGCGCACCAGCCACGCGCACCCTCGCCCGGGGCTTCCCACCGGTCGATCTCGCCGCCGGACATGGTCAGGCCCAGCAGGTTCTCGTTGATGGTGTAGGCCTGCTGCTTGGCGCGCACGCCGAAGCCACGCTCTTCCAGGTACTTCTGCTCGTAGGCGCGGGTCTGGGTGTGTTCCTTCTGGATCTCGCGGATCGGCGCGATGATCTGGTAGTCGCCCAGCGCCTTCACGGCCAGGTCGAAGCGGACCTGGTCGTTGCCCATGCCGGTGCAACCGTGGGCGATGATGTTGGTGCCCAGCTCGGCAGCACGCTTCAGCGCGGCATCGACGATCAGGTAGCGGTCCGAGACCAGCAGCGGGTACTGGCCCTGGTAGCCTTCGCCGGCCCACACGAACGGCTTGACGAAGCCTTCCCAGATGGCCGGGCCACCGTTGACGGTAAGGTGGCTCGCCACGCCCAGTTCGGCGGCGCGCTTCTCGATGAAGTCACGCTCTTCATCATCGACGCCGCCGGTGTCGGCGAACACGGTGTGCACGTTGTAGCCGCGCTCCTGCAGGTACGGCACGCAGAAGCTGGTATCCAGGCCGCCGGAGAAGGCGAGAACGACGTCTTTGTTGCTCATGGGGGTCAGGTCCACTTGGGGGATGGGAATTCGGTAGAGCCGACCGTTGGTCGGCTGGAATATTGGATGCGCCGCTGCGGGAGCAGCCGACCAACGGTCGGCTCTACCCCTTGTTCGATCTAGCGCCCGGCAACCGCCGCCATGATCGCCTTCTGCACGTGCAGGCGGTTCTCGGCTTCGTTGATGGCGATGCACTGCGGCGAATCCATCACCGCGTCGGTGGCCTTCACGTTGCGGCGCAGCGGCAGGCAGTGGCTGAACACACCATTGTTGGTCAGCGCCATCTTCCGCTCGTCCACGATGAAGTGCTTGAACTGGTCGCGGATCGGCTTCTCCGGTTCCCAGTTGCCGAAGAACGGCAGCGCGCCCCAGCTCTTGGCGTAGACCACGTCGGCGCCGGCGTAGGCGCTGTCGATGTCATGGCTGATCTTCAGCGAGCCGCCGCTCTCGGCCACGTTCTGCTCGGCCCAGCCCATGTAACGCTCGTCGAGGATGTAGTCGGCGGTCGGGCACAGCAGGGTCACGTCCATGCCCATGCGGGTGGCGATGGTCAGCGCCGAATTGGCAACGGCGGTGTTCAGCGGCTTGGGGTGGTAGGTCCAGGTCAGCACGTACTTCTTGCCACGCAGGTCCTGGGTGCCGAAGTGCTCCTGCAGGGCCATGATGTGGGCCAGCTCCTGGCACGGATGGGTGATGGTCTCCATGTTGATGACCGGCACCGGCGAGTACCTGGCGAAGCTGTTGAGGACGATGTCCTGGCGGTCGTAGGCCCAGTCGATGAACTTGGGGAACGCACGCACGGCGATGATGTCGCAGTAGCGACCCAGCACCTTGGCCACTTCAGCGATGTGCTCTTCGGTATCGCCGTCCATCACCGTGCCGAGGTTGAACTCGATCGGCCACGCATCCTTGCCCGGCTGCAGCACCACCGCGTGGGCACCGAGCTGGAACGCGCCCAGTTCGAAGCTGGTGCGGGTGCGCATGGACGGGTTGAAGAACACCAGCGCGATCGACTTGCCCTTGAGCTGGTCGCCGAGCTTGTTGCGCTTGAACAGCGCCGCCTGGGTCAACAGCGCGTCGAGATCGCTGCGGCTCCAGTCCTGGGTGTTCAGGAAGTGCTTGGGGGACATCATCTTTCCTTGCGTGGCGGCGCCGGTTTCGACGCGGTGGAAGGGAAAACAGGAATCAAAGGTGGAGCGGGAAGATTGCAGTTGCAGCTTTCAGAAGATGCATTTTCGAAGCGCGGAAACGAAAAAACCCAGCCGGCGGGCTGGGTTTTTTCGGACGAACAGCAAAAAGCTCCGGTTACCCAGCGAGGATGTGGGGTTCCGGTCGACGCGCACGCGAGGTCATGCCCGACGCCTGTCGGGCTGCGCTGCTGTCGTGCTGGAAGTCGGTGAGCTTCATGGTCAACCATCTTTGCATGCGGCCGAGGCCGGCGCAAGGGCCGGGGTCCCAGAATCAGGGATTGCTGGCCGTGCCCTGCTCCGGGCCGACCCAGGGCGTGATCGACACCCGGATCTTGAGCCGGTTGCCGGGGTCTTCCGGCAGCCGCGAACGGTACTTGGTGCCCTTGTAGACGTAATCCACGTCGTAGGCGATGGGCCGGCGGAATTCACGCCCCACCGGCACGATGCGGCAGTCGCGGGTCAGCATCGGGCCAGTGTTCGCCGGTGCCGGGGCCGGCGTCTCGGCTCCGGGCTCCTCAACGGCCTCTTCGTCGCTGCGCTTGAACATCGAGCGCACCGAGTCCCAGAAGCGGCTGATCCGGCCCTTGTCCTCGACCGGCTCCTCGCCGGTCACGTTCACCGGGGCCAGGGTCCGGGTCGACACTGGCTCGCAGTGCTCCTCGGTGCGGGTCGCGCGCAGGGTCTGGAACACCGGCTCCACGTTCAGCACCTGGGCGTAGTCGAACTTCACGTTCTCAACGATCACCACCCGGTTGCGGGGCTCGGCCTCCTGCGCCAGCACCACGGCGGGCAGCGCCGACAGGCAGGCCAGGGTCAGCAACGCGGTGGATTTCATTGGCGACGGGAGCAAGGACACGGCAATAGTGTAGGCAGTGGCGAGCGCAAGGGGCTGAACATTACCCGTCCACGCCGCTCCTGCCCACCCCACCCCGGGTGGCCCCGGCGTCCACCGGTGGCAACGGGTGCCCCCAAAGGGGGCCGACACGTTCTAAAATCACAGGCTTGTCCCCCAGCCACAGCCCCATGACCCTGCGCCTGCACAACAACCTGACTCGCCAGCTCGAACCGTTCACCCCGCTCGATCCGGCCTGTCCGACCCTGTATGTGTGCGGCCCGACGGTCTACAACTACGTGCACATCGGCAACGCCCGTGGCCCGGTGGTGTTCGGGGTGCTGGCCGACCTGCTGCGACGCCGTTTCGGTGGCCTGCGCTACGCGCGCAACATCACCGACGTGGACGACAAGATCAACACCGCCGCGCGCGAGCAGGGCGTACCGATCAGCACCATCACCGACAGGTTCGCCGCCGCCTACCGTGAGGACATGGCCGCGCTGGGCGTGGTGCCGCCGGACATCGAGCCGGAGGTGACCGCGCACATTCCGCAGATCATCACCATGATCGAGCAGCTGATCGCCAACGGGCATGCCTACGCTGCCGAAGGCCACGTGCTGTTCGCGGTGGCCAGCTTCGATGGCTACGGCAAGCTCTCGCGCCGCGATCCGGACGAAATGCTGGCCGGCGCCCGTGTCGACGTGGCCCCGTACAAGCGTGATCCGGGTGATTTCGTGCTGTGGAAGCCGTCCAGCGACGACCTGCCCGGCTGGGCGTCGCCCTGGGGCCGTGGCCGCCCGGGCTGGCACATCGAGTGCTCGGCAATGGCCGCCGCCCACCTGGGCGAGACCATCGACATCCATGCCGGCGGCGTCGACCTGCAGTTCCCGCACCACGAGAACGAGCTTGCGCAGAGCGAGTGCGCCCACGGCGGCAAGATCTTCGCCCGCTTCTGGCTGCACAACGGCATGCTCAACTTCGGCGGCGCCAAGATGAGCAAGTCGCTGGGCAACATCGAGCGCGTGCACGACCTGGTGCGCCAGCACCCGCCGGAAGCACTGCGCCTGGCCCTGCTGTCGGCCCACTACCGGCAACCGCTGGACTGGTCCGATGGCCTGATCGAACAGTCGGTGCGCACCCTGGACCGCCTGTACGGCACCTTGCGCGAACTGGCTTCAGTCGAGGCGGTCGTTGCGATCCCGGCCACGGTCGAAGCGACCCTGGATGACGATCTGAACACCCCGCAGGCACTGGCCGAAGTGGCCCGCATCGCCGCCGATGCGCGTCGTGCCACCGATCCGGCCGAGCAGGCGCGCCTGAAGGGTGAACTGCTCGGCGCCGGACTGGCACTGGGCCTGCTGCAGGCCGATCCAGCGCAGTGGTTCGGCACTGCGGCCAGCGACGGCGGCGACGATGCCCGCATCCAGGGCCTGATCGATGAGCGTGCCGCTGCCAAGAAGGCGCGCGACTTCGCCCGTTCCGACGCCATCCGCGACCAGCTGGCCGCCGAAGGCATCGTGCTGGAAGACACCCCGCAGGGTGTGCGCTGGTCGCGCAAGCGCGGCTGACCCGCCCTGCCCCGTGGCCGGTACGCCGGCCACGCCCCCACCGTAGAGACTGTTGTGATCGACTCCCCGTTCCCGCTTGAACCCACCGCCGCCGAGGCACAGGCCGCCATCGCCGAGGAATTCGGCTTCTTCGGCGACTGGTCCGAGCGTTACCAGTACCTGATCGACCTCGGCCGCAAGCTGCCGGCCTTCCCGGAAGAATGGAAGACCGAAGAGCATCGCCTGCTCGGCTGCCAGTCGATGGTCTGGATCGTGCCCGAAGGCAACGCGCAGTCGCTGCGCTTCCATGCCATCAGTGATTCGGCGATTGTCTCCGGCCTGATCTTCCTGGCCCTGCGTGTGTACTCCGGGCGCTCGGCGCAGGAGATCCTGGCCACCGAGCCGAGCTACATCCAGGACATCGGCCTGGCCCGCCACCTCTCGCCGACCCGCAGCAACGGCGTGGCGGCGATGCTGGCCTTCATCCGCGAGACCGCGCAGGCCCAGCTGCAGCGCGACCCGTCGTGAGCGAGCCTGCCACAGCCGAAGACAGCGCGCTGGGCCTGCTGTCCCGGCCCGGTTTCGCCAGGCTGCTGGCGTACCGCATCTTCGCGATGCTGTCCTACCAGGTGGTCGCGGTCACCGTCGGCTGGCACATCTACGAAGTTACCCGCAATCCGTTCTCGCTGGGCCTGATCGGCCTGGCCGAGGTGCTGCCGTTCTTCTGCGTGGCGCCGTTCGCCGGTTACCTGGTGGATCACCTGCCGCGCCGCCGCCTGGGCATGGTCGCCTGTTGCGGACTGATCGCCACCGCACTGGTATTGACCAGCGTGGCCATGGGCTGGCTGCCGATCGACGGCGTGTGGCCGATCTACGCAGCCATTGCGCTGACCGGCATGGTCCGCGCCTTCCTGTCGCCGATCTACAACGCCCTGTTCGCCCGCGTACTGGCCCGTGACCAGTTCGCGCGTGGCGCCGGCCTGGGCGCGGTGGTATTCCAGGCCGGCATGATCGCCGGCCCGGCACTGGGCGGCGTGCTGGTCGGCTTCGGTGGCAAGGGTCGGTCCTACGCGGTGGCCACCGCCTTCGCGCTGGTGGCGATGGCCTGTCTGGCCACGCTGAAAGTGGAGGAGCCGGTGCACACCGGCCCTGCCGCGCCGATCTTCAAGAGCATCGCCGAAGGCGCGCGCTTCGTGGTCGGCAACCGGATCATGGTCGGCGCGATGGCGCTGGACATGTTCTCGGTGCTGCTGGGCGGCGTGGTGGCGATGCTGCCGGCGTTCCTGCACGAAATCCTGCACCACGGCCCGGAAGGCCTGGGCATCCTGCGCGCGATGCCGGCGCTGGGCTCGGTGTGCGTGGGCCTGTGGCTGGCCCGCCACCCGCTGCACCGCAATGCCGGCCGCGTGCTGCTGTTCGCGGTGGCCGGCTTCGGCCTGTGCGTGATCAGCTTCGGGCTGTCGCAGCACTTCTGGCTGTCGGCGCTGATCCTGCTGTTCTACGGCGCCTTCGATGGCGTCTCGGTGGTGATCCGCTCGACCATCCTGCAGCTGGCCACGCCGGAAGAAATGCGCGGTCGCGTATCGTCGATCAACGGCATCTTCATCAGTTCGTCCAACGAGCTGGGCGCGTTCTATGCCGGCACGATGGCGAAGCTGCTCGGCCTGGTACCGGCCGTGGTGCTGGGCGGGTTCGCGGTGCTGAGCGTGGCCGGGATCACCGCGTGGAAGAACCCGACGCTGCGGAAGTTGAATCTTCGCGACCTGCAGTGAGCCTGTAGAGCCGAGCCCATGCTCGGCTGCGTATTTCCGTGCGCCCACGCGCCAATAGCGCCGGGCCATGCCCGGCGGGCTCTTTCCGCGACCGCGGTGGGGTGTCACGTTTCTTTTCGCGCGAAAAGAAAAGTAACCAAAGAAACGCTCCGCCATCCGCGAGCCGGCGCTGCGCGCCGATGCCCTGTGCTCCTCGGTGAATCAGGGGACGGCGCGGAGAGCCAGCCGACCAGCAGTCGGCTCTACAGGATAGAGCCGCCTCTTCGCGCCTGATTCCCCTGCGGTGCTCGGCTCGCTACAAGGCGGACTCAACAGCCGCGAGCGCACGCAAGACCGCTCCTGTCGGCCTGAGCCGAGCGTGGGCTCGGCTCTACATCGGCCGCGCACGCAGGAAACCGTCGAGAGCCTGCGGGTGGGTCCGGGCAGGACCGTCCGCGGCATGGATGCCGCGGCCGAGCTTACAGGGATGTACTTGCATCGTGTCCTGCCCGGACCCACCCGCAGGCTCCGCCCGATACCCGGAAGACGCTGCTCTACACAGCCAACTCGAACCCAACAAAAAACCCGGCCGAAGCCGGGTTTTCTGCATGACCAGACAACGATCAGGAATCAGTCGCCCTGCTGCTTCTGCAGATGCTCCCAACGCTCCTGGGCATCGATGGTGCGCTCGGCGGTCAGGCGCGCCTCCAGGCGCTCCAGGCCGATTTCTTCGCCGGTGTCGACGCAGTAACCGTAGTCGCCCGCTTCCAGGCGCTTCAGGGTGCTGTCGATCTTGCCGATCAGCTTGCGGTAGCGGTCGCGGGTACGCAGTTCCAGCGAGTTCTCGGTTTCGCGGGTCGCGCGCTCGGCTTCGTCGCCGATGTCACGCACTTCCTCGCGCAGGTTCTCGATGGTCTGCTTGGACTCTTCCACCAGGTCCGCGCGCCAGTTCTGCAGGCGCTGGCGGAAATACTCCTGCTGCAGCGGGCTCATGTATTCCTCTTCCGAGGACGGCTTGTAGCCAGCCGGCAGGATCGGGCGGCCGGTGGCCTCGTCGGTCTTGTATTCGACCACCTTGTACTTGCTGCGCGGGGCCGGTGCTGCCGAGCGGGCGGCGACGGCCACGGCAACCTTGCCGACAGGGCGCGACACGGTCTTCGGGGCGGAATCGGATTTCACGGCGGTTTTGGCAGGCGATTTCGAAACGGGCACGGGATTCTTGGATTGCGGGGCCTTCGAAGCGGCAGGAGCGGCGGCCGGGGCCGGCTTGGAGGCCGGTTGGGCTGCTGCCACTGCCACGGTCTTGGCCGGGACAGGCTTGGCCGGAGCCGGCTTGGCAGCAGGCTTCGGTGCGGACTTCACTACTGGGGCCGGGGCCGGCTTTACGGCCGGTGCGGCAACATTCTTGGCAACCTTCTTTGCAGCGGCAGGCGTGGCGACCGGCTTGGCCGCAGCGACCTTCTTTGCCGCCGGCTTGGCGACCGGCTTGGCTGCAGCCTTCTTCACCACCGCCTTCGGCGCCGGCTTGGCTGCTGCCTTCTTGACCACCGGCTTGGCGACGGTCTTCTTCACCGGCGCAGCCTTGCTGACGGCCTTTTTCACCGGCGCCTTCTTGCTGGCAGCGGCTGGCTTGGCCTTGGCGGGCGCAGCGGCTTTCTTCGCCACCGGCTTGGTTGCCTTGACCGGCGTTTTCTTTGCGGTGGCCTTCCTGGCCGCCGGTTGCGAGGACGCTGCCTTGGTCGCCGGCTTGCTCGCCGGCTTCTTGGCAACGGGCTTTGCCGCCAACTTCTTCACAACAGGCTTGGCGGTTTTCTTGGCGGCCGTTGCGGCCTTCTTTGCAGTTTTTTTAGCAGCCACGAAACGCTCTTCCTTGGATTCCCCGGGGCCCGGGAAAGCGGGCCTTTATAGCCTACCCGACCCGCAGCAGCAACCTCGGCACCCTGCTCCATTCAGTCCTGGAGCCAAGGCGCCCAATGGGCAGTCCGACGAACACGGACCGCCTTGCGCGGTACGGAACCTGGCCAGCACCCGACGGTGCTGGTACCGGTCGCAGGCCATCGGCGACATGCGACCAACGGCCCATCCTGCACAAATGCGGCCTTCATGCCAACTGGCATAAGATGACTGGGTGATCTCGCGCCTGCTCATTGCCCTGCTGCGCTTCTACAAGCGCTTCATCAGCCCCTTGCTGGGGCCCCGCTGCCGTTTCGTGCCGAGCTGTTCTGAATACGCGATGGACGCGATCTCGCGGCACGGCCCGCTGCGCGGCAGCTGGCTGGCTGCGCGCAGGCTGGGCCGCTGCCACCCGTTCCATCCCGGCGGCTTCGACCCCGTGCCCGAGTCCCCCAACGCCCCCTCTTGCCGTTGCACAGGAAAACATTGACATGTCCTCCACCCTCATCACCAATGCCCGCATGGTCAACGAAGGCCGCACCTTCGACGGCGACCTGCGCATCGAGAACGGCCGCATCGCGCAGATCGGCAACGGGCTGGCGCCGCGCGACGGCGAGCAGGTGGTGGACGCGGCCGGGCGCTGGCTGCTCCCGGGCATGATCGATGACCAGGTGCACTTCCGCGAACCGGGCCTGACCCACAAGGGCGACATCGCCAGCGAATCGGCGGCGGCCGTGGCCGGTGGCCTGACCAGCTTCATGGACATGCCCAACACCAACCCGCCGACGCTGGATTCGACCATCCTGGAAGCCAAGTACGAGCTCGCGCGCGGCCGCGCTTGGGCCAACTACGGCTTCTACCACGGCGCCAGCAATGACAACCTGGACGCCATCCGTGCGCTGGACCCGAAGAAGGCGCCGGGCGTGAAGGTGTTCATGGGTGCTTCGACCGGCAACATGCTGGTCGACAACCCCGAAACGCTGGACGCGATCTTCCGCGAATGCCCGACCCCGATCATCACGCACTGCGAAGACACGCCGATGATCGATGCCAACCTGAAGGCCTTCCAGGAAAAGTACGGCGATGCGCTGACCCCGGACATGCACCCGGACATCCGCTCGCGCGAAGCCTGCATCAAGTCGACCCGCCTGGCGATGTCGCTGGCGCGCAAACACGGCACCCGCCTGCACGTGCTGCACATCTCCACCGCCGATGAACTGGCGCTGTTCGAGAAGGGCCCGCTGATCCGCGCCGATGGCAGCCGCAAGCAGATCACCGCTGAAACCTGCGTGCACTTCCTGCACTTCGCGCGCCCGGACTATGCGACCAAGGGCAACCTGATCAAGTGCAACCCGGCCATCAAGGAAGTGTCCGACCGCGAGGCGATCACCGCTGCGCTGGCCGACGACGTGCTGGACGTGCTGGCTACCGACCACGCGCCGCACACCTGGGAAGAGAAGCAGAAGCCCTACGCGCAGGCCCCCTCCGGCCTGCCACTGGTGCAGTACGCGCTGGTGGCCGCGCTGGAGCGCGTGCACGAAGGCAAGCTGACCCGCGAGCAGGTGGTGCAGAAGTTCGCCCACGCCCCGGCGCAGCTGTTCGACGTGGAAGAACGTGGCTTCCTGCGCGAAGGCTACTTCGCCGATCTGGTCCTGGTCGAAGACGTGCCGTTCACGGTCAAGCGCGAGGACGTGCTGTCCAAGTGCGGCTGGTCGCCGTTTGAGGGCACCACCTTCCGTTCGCGCGTCGCCTCCACCTGGGTCAACGGCCAGCTGGTGTGGGACGGCAGCAACCTGGTGGGCGAACCCGCCGGCCAGCGCATGACCTACAACCGCTGATGCGCTCGGCACTTCTGATCGGGGCGCTGCTGGCCGCGCCCCTGTTTTCCGTACCCGCGGCGCAGGCGCAGGATGGCATTGGCAGCCTGATCGACAGCCGCGTGGTGTTCCCGGCCAGTGCGTCGCAGGGCGCACTGGTGATCGGCAAGGTTCCCGCCGGCAGCCGCGTGCAGTACGCCGGTCGCCAGCTGCGGGTGAGCGGCTACGGCAGCGTGGTGTTCGGCATCGGCCGTGACGAGAAGGGCCCGCTGCGCGTGCAGGTGCAGCGCCCCGATGGTGGCAGCGAGACCGCGACCATTGCGGTGACGCCGCGCGACTGGCCCACCGAGCGGGTCAACGGCGTGCCGCCGAAGACGGTCAATCCGCCGCCGGCGATTGCCGAGCGGATCAAGCGCGAACAGGCGCAGGTGACCGCCGCGCGTGCCCGCGATGACGACCGCACCGACTTCACCCAGACCTTCATCTGGCCGGTGCAGGGCCGCATCAGCGGTCGCTTCGGCAATGCCCGCGTGTACAACGGGCAGCCCGGTGCCGGTCATTCGGGCATGGACATCGCGGTACCGACCGGCACCCCGGTGAAGGCACCGGCCGCCGGCATCGTCACCTTCGCCGGGCCGGACCTGTACCTGACCGGCGGTACGCTGCTGCTCGACCACGGCTTCGGGGTCAGCTCCAACTTCCTGCACCTCTCGCGCATCGACGTAAAGGTCGGCGACCGGGTTGAACAGGGCCAGGTGATCGCTGCGGTCGGCGCCACCGGCCGTGCCACCGGCCCGCACCTGCACTGGGGCATGAACTGGTTCGAGACCCGTATCGACCCGCTGCTGGTGCTGGAGCGCAAGTAACGGTAGTGCCGGCCGCTGGCCGGCAACCTCATCCTCTTCCGCGCCCTGCTGGATGCCGGCCAGCGGCCGGCACTACCAGGTACGTTGGATCAACCGCGCGCGGCCCACCACACGCGCAGCAGGGTGCGCACCGGGGTGGCCTCGATCGGCTTGCCTGCGGCCTGTGCCGCCACCCGCGCACGCGCCAGGCTGGACCACACACGGCGCGGGCGCGGGCCGGGCACGCGGGTGCCCCACCCCTTCAACAGATGCTGCGCCCAGCGCTGTGCGGCATTGCTGGCGTCCTCGTCCAGCAGGCTGCGCGGCACACCCGCCACGCCAGCGTCCTGCAGGCGCTGCGCCAAGGTCTGCAGCTGCACCGCACGACCGGCGCCGGTGCGCGGCTTGTCAGCGAACAAGGCCGCCTCCACCGCGGCTACGGCCTCGGCGTAGTTCGCCAGCGCGCGCTCGGCGCCGGCCGCATCCAGCGCGACCGTGCGCGCTGCAACCAGATCCGGAAGTGCTTCGGCCAACTGGGCCCACGGTGCACGCACCGGCTCCAGCAGCCTGCCCAGCGGATGGCGCGAGCGATGTCCCGCCCAGCTGCGCAGCTCCTCGCCCCACCACGCCAGCTTGGCGTCGGCCGGCAGCGGATCGCCGCTGGTGTTGAGCATGTCGTCGAACTCCTGCAGCAGCGCGAACCACGCCACTGCAAGCTCGCGTTGCGATTCGGCCACGAACGGGGCGGCCACCGACCATTCCGGCCAACGGCTGCGCCACTTGTCGAGGAAACTGTCCAGCGCGGTACTGCTCACTACACCATTCCTTACGGCTGGGCCGGGGCTGCCGGCCGGGTCGGCCAGAGACTGGCCAGTTGCAGAAGTTCAGCGTTCTCGACCAGCACGTCGGCCTGCCAGGCCAGCGGATCGTCGCTGTGCAGGCGGTAGCCCCACAGGGCTGCCACCGACGGCATGGCCGCGGCCCGCGCGGCGATGATGTCGCGCTCGTCGTCACCCACGTACACGCAGTCTTCGGCAGCAACGCCAATGGCCTGCGCAGCGTGCAGCAGCGGCAGCGGGTGAGGTTTGCGCTCGGCCAGGCTGTCACCGCCGACCAGCACTGCACAGCGCTGCTGCCAGCCGTGCTGCGGCAGGATCAGCCGCGCCAGGTACTCGGGCTTGTTGGTGACGATGCCCCACACGGTGCCGGCGTCATCCAGCGCGGCAAGCATGCCGGCCACGCCATCGAACAGCACCGCGTGCTGGCCGATCAGCGCTTCGTAGCGCTGCAGGAATTCCGGAATCAGTGCATCTCGCGCAGCGGTATCCAGGTCCGGGAAAGCGGCCCCGACCATCGCGCGCGAGCCCTTGGAGACCACCGGGCGCAGCACCGCCGGATCGATCGGCGCACGACCACGCTCGGCCAGCATCGCGTTGCAGGTGGCGACGAAGTCCGGCGCGCTGTCCAGCAGGGTGCCGTCCAGGTCGAACAGCACCGCACGCGGGAAGCGGGCGGCGGTCATGCCGGCTTGACCGCGTAGGCCAGGTAGTTGATGTCGGTGCGGCTGCTCAGGCGGGCATGGTTGCGCCACGGCTCGTAGGCCATGCCGCTGACATCCACCAGCTGCAGGTCGGCCTCGCGCAGCCAGCGCGCCAGCTCGGCCGGCTTGATGAATTCCTGGTAGTGGTGCGTGCCCTTGGGCAGCAGGCGCGCCACGTACTCGGCGCCGACGATCGCCACCGCGAACGCGGCGGCGGTGCGGTTGATGGTCGACAGGAACAGGTGGCCGCCCGGCTTCAGCAGGCGCTTGCAGGCCTCGATGATCGCGCCCGGGTCCGGCACGTGCTCCAGCATTTCCATGCAGGTGACCACGTCGAAGCTGCCCGGCTGCTCGGCGGCCAGATCCTCGGCCGCCTGCACCCGGTAATCGACCTGGGCGCCGCTTTCCAGCGCATGCAGGCGCGCGACCTTGACCAGCTCCGGGGCCAGGTCGATGGCGGTGACGTCAGCACCGGCCTGGGCCAGCGCTTCGCTCAACAGGCCGCCACCGCAGCCGATGTCGAGCACGCGGGCGCCGCGCAGCGGCACGCGGTCAGCCACGTACTGCAGGCGCACCGGATTCAGCGCATGCAGCGGCTTCTGCGGGCCGTCAGCGTCCCACCAGCGGTTGGCCAGCGCAGCGAACTTGTCCAGCTCGGCCTGATCGAAATTTGAGGAAGCGTGGGGGGCAGTCATGTGGGATGTCCTTGCGGCGCCAGGGTTCAGGCGCGGATATGGCGGATGCGCTCGCGCCACTGGCGCGCGTTGGCGATGATGCCCGGCAGGTCCATGCCGACCAGCTCGCGCTGCACCAGCTTCGGCTTGCCGGCGATCCAGACATCGCTGACCTGCTGGCGGCCGGTGGCGTACACCAGCTGCGACAGCACGTTGTGCAGCGGCTGTGTTTCCAGCGCGGACAGATCAACGCAGACCAGGTCGGCCTGCTTGCCGACTTCGATCGAGCCGATGCGGTCGCCGAAGCCCAGCGCGCGTGCGCCACCCAGCGTGGACGCGCGCAGCGTGGTTGCCGCGTCCAGTGCAGTGGCGTCGTCGGCCACGGCCTTGGCCAGGATCGCCGCGGTGCGGTTCTCGCTGAACATGTCCAGGTCGTTGTTGCTGGCGCAGCCATCGGTACCGATCGCCAGGTTCACGCCTGCGCGCTGCAGGGCGCAGGCCGGGCAGAAACCGGAGGCCAGCTTCAGGTTGGATTCCGGGCAATGCACCACGCTGACGCCACGTTCGGCGCACAGGTGGATTTCCGCATCGGTCAGCTGGGTCATGTGCACCGCGATCAGGCGGTCGTTGACCAGGCCGAGCCGATCCAGCCGCGCCAGCGGGCGCTGGCCGTGCAGCCTGATCGAATCGTTGATTTCCTGCGCGGTCTCGTGGGTGTGCAGGTGCACCTGCATGTCGAGCTGGTCGGACAGCATCCGTACCCGCTCGAAGTTGGCATCATTGACCGTGTAAGGCGCATGCGGCGCGAACGCGGTGCCGATCAGCGGATCGGTGCGCCACTGGTCGTGCAGTTCACCGGCCTTGGCGAAGTACTCGTCGTCGGTCTTGGCCCAGGCGGTGGGGAAATCGATGATGACCGCGCCCACCAGCGCGCGGAAACCGTGTTTCTTGTAGACCGCGGCCTGCACGTCGCCGAAGAAGTAGTTCTCGTTGGCGCAGGTGGTGCCGCCGCGCAGCATCTCGGCGATGGCCAGGGTGGTACCGTCGGCAACGAATTCGGGGCCGATCACCGCCGCTTCCACCGGCCAGATGTGCTGCTGCAGCCAGGTCATCAGCGGCAGGTCGTCGGCAACGCCGCGCAGCAGGGTCATCGGGTTGTGCGTGTGCGCGTTGACCAGGCCCGGCATCAGCGCAGCCTCGGGTCGGCTCACCACCTGGGTGGCGCGGAAGCGTGCGCGCGCCTCGGCACGCGGCAGGATGGCCACGATCTCGCTGCCACGCACGGCAACGGCATGGTCTTCCAGCACCACCGCATGCGGCTCGATCGGAACGACGTAACCGGCTTCGATGAGCAGGTCGCAGGCTTCGGGGAGGTGCGGGCTATCGCTCATGCGGGCTCACTGGCTGGGGGGCGGCGAGATACTTCTGGGGGACACGCCCCTGAGTCAGGGGCTGCCGCGAAGCGGCGGGGTCTGGAGACCCGTGAAGCGGGGGCCCATGATCTGCCGAAGCAGATCATGGGAGCGCCAGCGCGAATGCGATGGCGCGTATCCGGCCAGCGGCCGTCACTACCGTAATCCGGCTGCGCCGGATTACTTGACGCGTGCGGAGTATTCGCCCGAACGGGTGTCGACGCGGATCACTTCGTCCTGGTTCACGAACAGCGGCACGCGGACCACGGCGCCGGTTTCCAGGGTGGCCGGCTTGCCGCCGCCGCCCGAGGTGTCGCCACGGACGCCCGGATCGGTTTCGGTGATCTTCAGCTCGACGAAGTTCGGCGGCTGCACGAAGATCGGCTCACCGTTCCACAGGGTGACCACGCAGGACTCCTCGCCCTTCAGCCACTTCTCGGCGCCGCCCATGCCGGCCTTGGTGGCCTGGACCTGCTCGAAGGATTCCGGGTCCATGAAGTGCCAGTACTCGCCGTCGCTGTACATGAAGTTCATGTCGGTATCGACGACGTCGGCTGCATCCAGCGAGTCGGTCGACTTCATGGTCACTTCCTGGGTACGGCCGTCCTTGATCAGGCGGTACTTCACGCGGGTGAAGGCCTGGCCCTTGCCCGGCTTGACGTATTCGGTGTCGATGATGACGGCCGGTTGGTTGTTGACCAGGATCTTCATCCCGTTCTTGACGTCGTTCATGCCGTAGCTGGCCATGCGTAAACTCCTGAGTGGCAAAAACGCCGCGGGTGCGGCGAGCCGTTAGAATGGAAAGCCCACCGGGTGCCGGTGGGCGACTGTTTTTCTGCCCCCATGATAACCGCAGGCCCCCTCTCCATGCAGCTTTCCGCCTTCCCCCGGCCCCAGTCGCCAGGCGCGCCCGCGCGCTGGCAGCAGCTCTGGCGCCAGGCGCTGCGCGACCCGCACGCCCTGCTGGCCCGGCTGCAGCTGGACCCGGCCGCGCTGGGTGTCTCGGAGGCGGCCATTGCCCAGTTCGCGCTGCGCGTGCCGGAGGGCTTCGTGGCGCGCATGCGCGTGGGCGACGCGGCCGACCCGCTGCTGCGCCAGGTGCTGCCCGTCGACGAGGAAATGCGCCCGGCACCCGGGTTCAGTTTCGATGCGGTGGGTGATGGTGCCGCCAGGAAGGCCACCGGCGTCATCCAGAAGTACCGTGGACGCGCCCTGCTGGTCGCCACCGGCAGTTGCGCGATCAACTGCCGCTACTGCTTCCGCCGCCACTTCGACTATGCCGCGGAAAACGCCGCCAAGGGCGGCTGGCAGGAGGCCGTAGCGGCCATCGCGGCCGACCCGGACATCGACGAGGTCATCCTGTCCGGCGGCGACCCGCTGTCACTGGCCACGCACAAGCTGGCCGAGCTGACCGATGCGCTGCGCGCGATCCCGCACATCCGCCGCCTGCGCATCCACACCCGGCTGCCGATCGTGCTGCCGGAGCGCGTGGACGAGGAGCTGCTGGCCTGGCTGGGCAGCCTGCCGTGGCCGCTGGCGATCGTGGTCCACGCCAACCATGCCAATGAGTTCGACGCCAGCGTGGACGCTGCGATGAGCCGCCTGCGCGGCGTCGGCGCCCAGCTGCTGAACCAGGCCGTCCTGCTGCGCGGGGTCAACGACAGCGTGCAGGCCCTGCAGGACCTGAGCGAGCGCAGCTTCGCCGCCGGCGTGCTGCCCTATTACCTGCACCAGCTGGACCGGGTCGAGGGCGTGGCCCACTTCGAAGTGGACGACAGCCAGGCCAAGGCGCTGATTGCCGGCCTGACCGCACGCCTGTCCGGCTACCTGATCCCCAAGCTGGTGCGCGAACTGCCCGGCGACCCGAGCAAGCGCCCGCTGTAATTCCGCAGGGGGTCAGATCCCTTTTTCCTGCGGAAAAGGGATCTGACCCCGACACAACAACCGTCGGTCAGAGACCCGATTCGATCATCCGCACCACTTCGGTGGCGGTCACCGGGTGGCTCAGCCAGTAGCCCTGGCCAAGATCGCAGCCGCGCTGCACCAGCAGTTCGAACTGCGCCTGCTGCTCGATGCCTTCGGCCACCACCGTGATGCCCAGCGCGTGGGCCATGGCGATGATGGCCGTGGTCAGTGCCAGATCGTCGGGATCGCGCTGCATGTCGGCCACGAAACTCTTGTCGATCTTCACGCCGTCCACCGGCACCTGGCGCAGGTGGCTGAGACCGGAGAAGCCCGTTCCGAAATCATCCAGCCAGACCTTCACGCCAGTGCGGTGCAGCTTGTCCAGCAGCTGCGCGGCAACCATCTCGTCGCCGATCACTGCGGTTTCGGTCAGCTCCAGGTGCAGGCGCGAGGCCGGTAGCCCGGACTCATGCAGGCACTGTGCAACCAGCGCCGGCAGCTCGCCGCCGCGCAGCTGCCGCGGTGATACGTTCACCGACACGAACAGATCGTCGCCGCCCGCACCCCGTGGCCACTGCGAGGCTTCCATGCAGGCCGCACGCAGCACCTTCGGGCCGATGATCTCGATCAGCCCGCTCTGCTCGGCCACTTCGATGAACACCGACGGCGGAATCGTACCCAGGGTCGGATGCTGCCAGCGCAGCAGCACTTCGACGCCGACCATGCGGCGGTCGCGCATGCGGAAGATCGGCTGGTAGGCCAGGCGCAGCTCGCCGCGCTCCCAGGCCCCGCGCAGTTCCTGCTCCATGTGCACGCGGCGCTCGACCGCATGGTCCATCGCCCGGCTGTAATGGCGGTAGCAGTTCTTGCCGGCCATCTTCGCCTGGTACATGGCGATGTCGCCGTTCTTCAGCAGCGTGGTCGCATCGGCGGCATCGTCCGGGAACAGGGTCACGCCGATCGAGGTCCCCAGGAACAGCTCCCTGCCCTGTACCACCAGCGGCTTGCCCAGTTCGCGCACCAGCACCTCGGCCAGCAGCCGGGCGTTCGCGGCCACGTCGCCATCGCCGACCAGGATCACGAACTCGTCGCCGCCGAAGCGGGCCAGCAGCGCCTCATCGCCTCCCGCTTCGGCAACCGCGCGCCCGATGCGCTGTGCGAACTGCAACAGCGCTTCGTCACCGGCCTCATGGCCAAGGGTATCGTTGACGCGCTTGAAGTCGTCGATATCGGCGAACAGCAGGCCCAGCCGATGATTGGATGCGCGCGCCGCCATCAGGCGATGGTCCAGTGCTTCCCGGAACGCCAGCCGGTTGGTCAACCCGGTCAGCGCATCGGTATAGGCCATGCGCCGCACCTCGCGGTCATGGCGGGCGATGGAATCGCGCATCCGGGCAAAGCCGCGCACCAGCTCGCCGACCTCGTCATTGCGGGTGTTCTCGGCCAGCGGCGCCTGGTAGTCGCCAGCCTCGATGCGGCGTGCCGCAGCGGCCAGGTCCCGGATCGGCGCCACCAGGGTGCGCTGCACGTACAGGATCACCGCCACGCCGATCACCACCAGCAGGCCCAGCATCAGCAGCAGCCAGCCCAGGTGGCGGCTGCCGACCTGCTGCAGGCGCTCGCCGAGCGTGGCATTGGCTGCCTGTTCGCGCTGCTGCACCTCGTCCAGCGCCATGCCGACGCGGACGCCGCCGATGCGCTGGTTGCCGACCATGATCGGCATGGTGTTGTCGAGCACCTTGGGCGATTCCTGCACCACCAGCGCCTGCGCCACCGCGGCCTTGGGAGCGAGCGGGTCGGCCATCGGCTGGCCGAAGCCGGACACCTCGATCGAGCCGTCATGCACCAGCCGGCCACGGTCGTCGAACACCAGCACATAGCGCACGACCGGCTGCCGTGCGGTGCTGCGCACCAGCGCACCGACCTGGTCCAGGTCGCGGTAGTACAACGGGTTGGCCAGCGCGTCGGACAGCTCGCGCGCCATCGCTTCGCCGCGGCTGCGCACGCTGCGGTCGAACAGTTCATGGATGACGCCACCACTGAGGTTGCGCACCTCGCCCTGCATCGCCGCCTGCCGCCCCAGCAACACTGCCAGGATCGCCACCACCACGACCATCGCCCCGCCCATCGCGAGCAGGAACCGGGCCTGCATTCCCGAGCCGAGCCACTTCATTCCACTTCCATCCGCACGCGCGTCAATCCTTGTTTCAATTCATCCAGCCGCTGCTGCGCATGCGCATCGACGCGGTGGAAACCGGAAGTACCGAAAAACCGATGCAACGCCCCCTGCGCCTGCGGGTCACTGGCCGCCTGCAGCAGGACGTCCTGCAGCCGGTCACGCACCCGCGGGTCGAGGTCGGCGCGCACCATCTCCACCGCCCGCGGGTAGGGCCTGGTGCGCAGCAGCTCGCGGAAGTCGCGCCGGAATGCCGCCGGCATCCGTCGCTCGTCGTTCCAGTCCACGCTGCTCACCGCCCCCACGTCAACCACGCCCTTGTGCACGAACGTAGCGATGTTCAACTCGCTGCGCGCGAACACATACCCCACACTGTCCCGGCCCGGCATGTCCCACACGCCGGCCAGGATCTGCGGCGCGAGCCCCTCCTGCAGCAGCGTCATCACCGGCACCAGGTAGGCACTGGTGGACGCCGTGTTCTGCAACGCCAGGCGATGCCCACGCATATCCTGGATGCGCTGGACCGGACTGTCGCGGCGCACGAAGAACACGGTCTGGTACTCACGCACACCATTGCGCTCGGTCAGCAACAACGGCCGCGCGCCACTGCGCTGGCCGAGTGCCACCGCCGTACCCGACGTTTCCGTGACCCAGTCGACCCGCCCCCGCCGCAGATAGCTGGCCATCTGCTGCGGGTCGCGCGCCATCAGGATCCGCCCCTCCTTGATGCCGACGTCATGCATGCGTGCCACCACATAGTCCAGCAACGGCTGCAGCTGCTCGTAATGGGCCTTGGGATCATCGCTGATCCGGCCCAGCACCAGCACCGGGTCCGGTGCTGCATGCACCGTCCCGGCCAGCAGGATCATGACCAGGCTCAGCAGTCCCCTCTGCACTGCCCTTCGCAGACCCGACACAGGCTTCATCCCCCCTGGGTATCCGGACAGACTACCCGAAAAAATGAGAACGTCGTCAGCTGTCCTTGTTGCCCGCTTGTGCCAGTCGCGCCATGCGCTGGGTGTCGGCCAGGATGCCGCGCAACAGGCGCACTTCCTGCTCGCTCGGCTCGCTGCGCAGGAACAGGCGGCGCAGCTTGCGCATCGCTGATTCCGGTGCGCGGCCCTTGTGGAAATCGATCTCGTCCAAGGTGTCGCCGAGCTGGGCGAAGAAGCTCTCCATCTGCTCATGGCTGGCGGCCTGTTCGCGGAAACCCGGCTCGGCGTCGGCGGCCGGCTGCGCGCCCAGCAGCTGCATGCGCGTTTCATAGGCCAGCACCTGCACCGCGGCTGCCAGGTTGAGCGAGCTGAACGCCGGGTCGGATGGAATATGCACCGCCGCATGGCAGAGCTGCAGTTCCTCGTTGGTCAGCCCGGTGCGCTCGCGACCAAACACCAGCGCCACCTCGGCGCCCTCGCCCGCCTTGGCCACCGCACGGGCGGCGGCATCGGCCGGCAGGTACTCCTCCAGCTGGACGCGGCGGGCACGGGCGGTGCAGCCCAGCACCAGTCGGCAATCGGCCACGGCCTCGGCCAGGGTGGCCACCACCGGGGCGTCCCCCAGCACGTCTTCGGCACCGGCCGAGCGGCGGAAAGCCTCCTCGTCCAGCGGTTTTTCGGGGGCGACCAGCACCAGGCGGGCCAGGCCCATGGTCTTCAGGGCACGGGCGGCAGCGCCCATGTTGCCGGGGTGCTGGGTACCGACCAGGACGAATCGGAGGCGGGTGGCGGCGGGAAACTGGGACATGAACAGGGAAAAGGTCGAGCTGGACGATGACCAATGGTAAACTGTGCGGCCGGCCACTGCGCCGGACCCGCTCTTTTCCCCCGCCAGTCCATCTCTTCTGCCTTTCCGGGAGCCCACGCCATGCAGAAACCCGCCGTCACCGTCATGGTCAAGGCCGCCCGCCTCGCCGGCAACGTCCTGTTGCGCAACATCAACAAGCTCGAGGCACTGAACGTGGTGCAGAAGGGCCGGATGGACTACGCCAGCGAAGTGGATGCGGACGCGGAAAAGGTCATCGTCAAGGAACTCAAGCGCGCTTACCCGGACTACGGCATCTTCGGCGAAGAAGGTGGCGTGCAGGGCGAGCGCCGCCAGATGTGGGTCATCGACCCGCTGGACGGCACCAGCAATTACCTGCGCGGCGTGCCGCACTACTGCGTGTCGATCGCTCTGGTCGAGAATGGCGAACCGACCGATGCGGTCATCTTCGACCCGCTGCGCAATGAACTGTTCACCGCAAGCCGTGGCGCTGGCGCTGTGCTGAACGACCGCCGCATCCGCGTGGCCGATCGCAAGGACCTGGAAGGCACGATGATCCACACCGGCTTCGCGCCGCGCGAGCGCAGCCGTGCCAGCGCCCAGCTGAAGGCGGTTGACGCCCTGCTGGTGCACGGCGAGGACATCCGCCGCACCGGCTCGGCCGCACTGGACCTGGCCTACGTGGCCTGCGGCCGCGCCGACGCCTACTTCGAAGCCGGCGTGAAGGCATGGGACATCGCCGCCGGCCTGCTGCTGGTCCGCGAGGCGGGTGGCAAGGTCTGCGACTTCAAGGGCGCGACCCTGGGCCGCATGGACAACCGTGGCCCGGAGACCCACCAGATCGTGGCCGGCAACCTGAAGGTGGCCGAGTCGCTGCAGAAGGTGCTGGTCAACACCGGTTATGCGGCGGAGTTCGACGCGAAGTTCTGAGGTTTCGCGTAATGCGGTTCATGGAGACGGCACCTGCGAGGGTGCCGTTTTCGTTTGTGCGCACGGAGAGTCGTTTCCGCGACCGCGGAGGGGTGTTACTTTCTTTGCTCGTGCAAAGAAAGTAACCAAAGAAACACGCCGCCAGGGCGCGAGCCGATGCTACGCATCGGTACCCTGCGCTCCTCGGCCCGTCGAGGGACGGTGCGGGAACTCGCTGCGCTCAGACACCCGCACCTCTTCGCCCTCGCCGGACCTGCGGTGCTCGGCTCGCTCAAGGCGGACCCAAGGTCAAATGCCACAGCTGCACCCAGTAAATCCACGCCACGTGTGGATGCTGTTGTTCTTGATCTTGATCTTGATCTTCCAGTCCGCCTTGAGCGAGCCGAGCATCGCAGGGGAATCAGGGGCGAAGAGGCGCCGGTGTCTGAGCGCAGCGAGTTCGGCGCCGTCCCCTGATTCGCCGAGAAGCACAGGGAACCGTCGCGCAGCGACGGCTCGCGCCCCGGCGGCGTGTTTCTTTGGTTACTTTCTTTGCACGAGCAAAGAAAGTGACACCTCCCCGCAGGCGCGGAAACGATCCGCCGGGCACGATCCGGCATCAGCAATGCATCGCGCAAACAAAAACGCCCGGCGCGAAGCCAGGCGTTCCTGCACTACCGTGGAGCGGTGGCTTACGCCGCCGTCGACGCCCGCAGCGCGGCGATGCGCTCTTCCAGCGGCGGGTGGCTCATGAACAGCTTCTTGGCCGTCGAACCGGAAATGCCGAAGGCGGCGATCTGGGTCGGCAGCGTGCTCTGGCCGTGGTTCAGCTGCAGGCGCTCCAGCGCGGCGATCATCTTCTGGCGGCCCGCCAGCGAGGCACCACCCGCATCGGCACGGAACTCGCGGTGGCGCGAGAACCACATCGAGATCATCGTGGCGAACAGGCCGAACACCATCTCCAGCACGAACACGATGATGTAGTAGGCGAAGCCGCGGCCGCCGCCTTCGCGGTTGCCCGACAGCGCGCTGTCGATGATGCCGCCGACCACGCGGGCCAGCACGATCACGAAGGTGTTCAACACGCCCTGCAGCAGTGCCATGGTGATCATGTCACCGTTGGCGACGTGGGCGATCTCGTGGCCCAGCACCGCTTCGGCCTCGTCTTCACTCATGTTGTGCAGCAGGCCGGTGGACACCGCCACCAGCGCGTTGTTGCGGTTGGCACCGGTGGCGAAGGCATTGATCTCCGGGCCGTCATAGACCGCCACCTCGGGCATGCCGATGCCGGCCGCCTTGGCCTGCCGCTCGACGGTGGCCAGCAGCCAGCGCTCGGTCTGGTTGCGCGGCTCGGTGATCACCACCGCACCGGTGGAGCGCTTGGCCATCCACTTGGACAGCAGCAGCGAGATGAAGGAGCCACCGAAGCCGAAGATCGCGGCCATGACCAGCAGGCCACTCATCTGGCTCGGATTGACCCCCAGCAACGACATCACGATGCTGGCGAGGATCAGGACCGCGAAGTTGGTCGCCAGGAACAGGGCAATGCGGGTAAACATGGGAAAATCCGGCTCGGAAGGGGTCGATACCAGTCAATTTGCGGTGTGGTCAGCTTGAATTCAAGCGCCAACCTGACCGACGATTCAGCCAGCATGACCTCCCCCATTTCCTGCGGCCGCTTCGCGCCCTCGCCGACCGGCCTGCTCCACCCCGGATCCCTGCTTGCCGCCTTCGGCAGCTGGCTGCTCGCCCGCCATCACGGCGGCCTGTGGCGGCTGCGCATTGAAGACGTCGATCCGCCGCGCACGGTGCCTGGCGCCGCGGAGGCACAACTGCAGGCGCTGGCCGCCTTCGGCCTCACCCATGAAGGCCCGGTCCTGTGGCAGAGCGCGCGCGGGGAGGCCTACCAGGCCGCGCTCGACGTGCTGCTGGCCAGCGATCTGGCCTTTGTCTGCCACTGCAGCCGCAGCGAACTGGCCGCCAGCGGCGGCATCCACCACCGCTGCGTTGCGCGACAGCCACGACCGGACCCTGCCGTCCGCTTCCGCGTGCCACGCGGCAGCGTCGTGCACTTCGATGATGGCCTGCGCGGCCCGCAGCGACAGGACGTGCATGCCGAGGTTGGCGACTTCGTGCTGCGCCGTGCAGATGGCTGCTGGGCCTACCAGTTGGCCGTGGTGGTCGATGACGCCGCACAGGGCGTGACCGAAGTGGTGCGCGGCGCCGACCTGCTCGATTCCACCGCGCGGCAGATCCTGCTGCAGCAGGCGCTGGGCCTGGCCGTGCCACGCTACTGGCACCTGCCTCTGCTGCTCGATGCACCGGGGCACAAACTGTCCAAGTCGCTGGCGTCGCTGCCGGTGGACAGCACGCGGCCGGTGCCGGTATTGCGCGCGCTCTGGCAGCTGCTGGGCCAGGCGCCTGCCGCACTGGACGGCGCCGATGAGCGGGATGCGCTGCTGGAGGCTGCGCAACGGGCGTTCGACCCGGCGCGGCTGCCGCGGACCGACATCCTGTTGCCGGCCGGCGCACTTTCCGCGCCGATGTTGCAGAATCCCCCTTCCCCCACCTGATACCCGGACAGCACTCCATGACATCTCGCGTCGCACTGGTCACCGGCGGAACCGGCGGCATCGGTACCGCCATCTGCCAACGCCTGGCCGACCAGGGCCACCGGGTCGCCACCAACTACCGCGACGAGGCCAAGGCCCGCGCCTGGCAGCAGGCGATGACCGAGCGCGGCTACCACGTGGCGATCTTCCCGGGCGATGTCTCCGATCCGGACAGCGCCGAAGCACTCGTGCGCGCCGTCGAGGCCGAGCTGGGCCCGGTCGAGATCCTGGTCAACAACGCCGGCATCACCCGTGACACCACCTTCCACCGCATGCGCGCGGACCAGTGGCACGATGTGATCAACACCAATCTCAACTCG
The DNA here is from genome assembly GCF_049384325.1 of Stenotrophomonas sp. CASM114. NCBI lineage: Bacteria > Pseudomonadati > Pseudomonadota > Gammaproteobacteria > Lysobacterales > Lysobacteraceae > Stenotrophomonas > Stenotrophomonas sp. CASM114. The sequence goes on from NZ_JBMRGJ010000025.1 coordinate 48,702, forward strand.
GTGTTCAACGTCACCCGGCCGGTCATCGAGGGCATGCGCCGCCGCGGCTGGGGCCGGGTCATCCAGATCAGCTCGATCAACGGCCTGAAGGGCCAGTACGGCCAGGCCAACTACGCTGCGGCCAAGGCCGGCATGCACGGCTTCACCATCTCGCTGGCCCGCGAGAACGCCGGCTTCGGCATCACTGTCAACACCATTTCGCCCGGCTACGTCGCCACCGACATGGTGATGGCGGTTCCGGAGGACGTGCGCGCCAAGATCATCGCCGACATCCCGACCGGACGCCTCGGCAAGCCGGAAGAAATCGCCTATGGCGTGTCCTTCCTGGTGGCCGAGGAAGCCTCGTGGATCACCGGCAGCAACCTGGACATCAACGGCGGCCACCACATGGGCTGGTGAGCCGCGCAGGGGGCGCCGCGGCATGCACCGGCGGCCCCTGCCGATGGTCATGCTGCGCAGCACGCAAACCCTTGTTGCGCAACATGATCGCCCCTGAAAGCCAAGCCTGGCGGGGGCTGGGGCGGTTGCAACCGCTGCTGCACTGCGCCATGCTGCGCGTCTACTGTGACGAGTACCGCTTCATGGCTGCGACCCGCATCATCAAGAAGTATCCGAACCGCCGTCTCTACGACACCGAGATCTCCAGCTACATCACCATCGAGGACGTGCGCCAGCTGATCCTGGACGGTGAAGACTTCGAAGTCCGCGACGCCAAGAGCGGCGACGACCTCACTCGATCAGTCCTGCTGCAGATCATCGCCGACCAGGAACAGGACGGCGAACCGATGCTGTCCACCCAGCTGCTGAGCCAGCTGATCCGCTTCTACGGCGATTCCCTGCAGGGCTTCATGGGCAACTATCTGGAGCGCAGCATGCAGGTCTTCCTCGACCAGCAGCAGCAGTTCCGCCAGCAGATGGGCAACCTGCTGGGCCAGACCCCGTGGGCGATGATGAACCAGCTGACCGAGCGCAACCTGGAGTTGTGGCAGGAATTCCAGCGCAGCATGGGCAGCGGTTTCGGTGGCCCGCGCCCCGGCGGTACCGGAACGGGAACCGGCACCGGCAACAAGCCCGGCGAACCGGGCACCGGCACCGGCGGCAAGACCCGCCGCTGAACGGCAGCTACGGCTGATACGAAAACGGCGCGCCCCTGGCGCGCCGTTCTGTTTGGCATCGCGCCAACGATGCGTCAGCGTTTCGCCTTGCACCCCGTGCACACGCGCTCGACCTTGTAGCCCTTGGCCTTCAGCTTCTCGACCACGCCATCACTGCCCAGCAGGTGCAGCGTGCCGACCACCACCAGCGTACCGCCCTGCCCGGCCTGCAGGTACGGCTGCAGCTTCGGCACCCAGGCATCGTTGCGCCCGGTGTTGATGCGCTGGTACAGCTGCGGATACTGCTGGCGCATCTCCGCCGCCATCTTGGTCCACAGCAGGCGCTCGTCGCCGCGACGCCATGCATCATGCAGCAGCCGCGCCTGCTCATCGGCCTTGCCGGCCTGGTCCAGCGCTTCGGCCAGCATCTGCCGCTGCTCCTGCACCGTCATCCCGTCAAGCATGCCGATCTGGGTATCGATGTCCTCCAGGCCCGCCGTCTTGCGGCCGGTCTTCTGCGCACGCTCCATGAAGTGGCGGTCCAGGCCCAGCGCCGGGTCCAGGCCCAGCTTCTGCATCTGCCCGACCGAAATGCTCAGGCCGACAAACCAGGCCTTCATGCCCTGCATCTGCGCCAGCGGCAGCTGGTTCTGGGCAGCAAAGGCCTGCAGCTTCTGCCAGGTCGGCGCATCCAGATCACGCTTCAGCTCGCTGCCATCGGTGCGGGTCGCGGCCTGCACCATGCGGCTGGCCAGCTGCGGCGACTGCATGTCTTCCGGCGACAGTTCGAACACCACCCGCTGCGAGGCCTCGAACGCCTGCTCGACATCGGGCGACAGCGGGTAGTCCTGCGGCTTCAGCAGGTGGAACGACCCCAGCAGGTACACGCGTGCATCGCCCGGGCCGGTGACTTTCCACAACAGCGGTACGGGCGGCTTGGCCGCCGCGGCGGTCGCGGCCGCAGCCGTGGTGCCCGGCGCATCGCGGGCAGTGGCCAGGGGTGCCATCGCGCACGCCGCCATCAGCAGCGCGGCACGGAACAGGTGTTTGATCGGCATGGTCAGCCTTCTCCTTCAGGCAGGTGGTACGCCTTCTCGCCCGCTTCCACGCGCAGGTCCAGCCGGTTTTCCGGTGGCGCCAGCGGACAGGTGGCGTAGGCGGTGAACGCGCACGGCGGGTTGTAGGCATGGTTGAAATCGATGCGCACGGTGCCGTCTGCGGCGGGCGCACCGGTATCCAGGTAGCGACCGGCCGGATAGCTGCCGCGGCCGCTGGTGCGGTCGGCGAAGATCAGGAACAGCGGCTGCCCGGGCGCACCGATCGCTTCCAGCCGCCAGCTGCGGCCATCGCGTTCGAACTCGACCGCGCCGGCATTGGGCATCTCGGTGGTCAGGCCGGTGATGTCGACGATCGGCAGGGTCTTGCCCGGCGGGTGCGCGATGAAGCGCGCCTGCACCTGCCAGTCCACGCCGCCCGGCCAGTACTGCAGGCCGGCGAAGTCACGCCGCGCAGGCGCATCGGCATGCTTGACCCGCAGCGCGTCCCGCGGCCCCCGGCGGATGATGCTGAGCTGGCCCTTGCCGCCATCGAAGGCCAGCAGCGTCGGTTGCGCGTCCTTGTCGGTGTCGACGCGGATGCGGCCGCGCACCGGCTGGCCATCATGACTGACATCGACACCGGCTTCAGGCGTGAACCACCACTGCGTCCCTTCGCGACGCAGCAGGCCCAGCTTGTCCGGGCCAACCGTCAGGCGGATGCCGTTGGTGGCGCCGCTGCCAACGAAATGCGATTTGTTCTGCAGCCAGTGCAGGCCCACCAGCGCCGTCCAGCCATCGGGCCGGGTCAGGTCCTGGTAGCGCGCTACACGCCATTGCTGCTGCGCGGCCGCGTAGGCCGGATCTTCAGCGGCCGGCGGCACCGGCGGTGTTGCCGGGCTGCAGGCGGCCAACACCACGGCGGCCAGCAGGCCCGCCATTCCCCGATAACGCATCGATGCTCCCCTCAACGTCCGCGCAGGAACCAGCGGTCGATCTCCGCCAGCGAAAAACGGGCCCAGGTCGGTCGGCCGTGGTTGCACTGGCCGGACCGTTCGGTGATTTCCATGTCGCGCAGCAGCGCGTTCATTTCCGGCAGGGTCAAGCGCCGGTTGGCACGCACCGCGCCGTGGCAGGCCATGGTCGACAGCAGTTCGTCGCGTGCACTGGCCACGCGGCGGCTCTGGCCATGCTCGCGCAGGTCGGTCAGCACGTCGCGCAGCAGCCCTTCCGGTTCGGCATGCGCCAACAATGCCGGAATGCTGCGCACGTGTAGCGAACCGGGGCCGGCACGGGTCACCTCGAAGCCGAGCGCCGCCAGGGTTTCGGCTTCGCTTTCGGCGGTATCGGCCTCGCGCTCGCCCACTGCCAGCGTGATCGGCACCAGCAACGGCTGCGACTGCAGGCCGATGCCATCGTGCGCGTTCTTCAGGCGCTCGTAGCCGATGCGTTCGTGGGCCGCATGCATGTCGACCACGATCAGGCCTTCGGCGTTCTCGGCCAGGATGTAGATGCCATGCAGCTGCGCGATCGCATAGCCCAGCGGCGGCACGCCTGCGTCGGCACTGGTGACCGGCAGTCCGTTCTCGGTCGGCATCGGCGGCAGCGCAGCACCGCGCTCGGCGCCGGCCGGTGCGGCATACAGCGCGGCATAGGCAGCCGGTGCATCGGCCACCTGCAGGCCCAGCGGCTGCTGCGGGCGCCATCCGGAGAATCCGCCACCACCACCTCCCGAGCCGGCACCCGGCGCGGGCCCACGCACCAGCCCGAATCCCGACGCGCCTGCGCTCGATGCCATCGGCACGGCCGTGGCATCCACCGGCTGCGCAGCACCGGCACCGATCTCCTGCGCCGACATGCCGGCGCGGGTATCGGCCAGCGCATCCTTCAGCGTGCGGTAGACGAAATCATGGACCAGCCGCGAATCACGGAAGCGCACTTCGTGCTTGGCAGGGTGCACGTTGACGTCGACGCGGGTCGGATCCAGTTCCAGGAACAGCACATAGGCGGGCTGGCGGCCGTGGTACAGCACATCGCCGTAGGCCATCTTCACTGCGTGGGCGACGCTGCGGTCACGCACCGAGCGACCGTTGACGTACAGGTACTGCTGGTCGGCGCTCGCGCGCGAATAATGCGGCTGCGCGATCCAGCCATGCAGGCGCAGGCCGGCACCGCTGTGGTCCACGCGCACGGCCTGGTTGGCGAAATCCTCGCCCAGCGTTTCGGCAAGGCGCGCATCGGAATACAGATCGCCCGGCTTGTAACGACGCGAGGCCTTGCCGTTGTGCGACACGCGCAGCTCGACATCCGGCCGTGCCAGCGCCAGCGAACGCAGCCACTCTTCGATATGGCCCAGTTCGGTGCGCTCGGCGCGCAGGAACTTGCGCCGCGCCGGCACGTTGTAGAACAGCTCGCGCACTTCCACCGTGGTGCCCGGCGCGTGCGCGCGCGGGGTCACCTCGCCGATCTTGCCGCCTTCGATCTGCAACGCCGAACCGTGCTCGTCATGCGCGCGGCGCGAGGCCAGGGTGAAGCGGCTGACCGAGGCGATCGAAGGCAGCGCTTCACCGCGGAACCCCAGCGTTGCCACCGATTCCAGGTCGTCCAGGTCGGCGATCTTGCTGGTGGCGTGGCGCGATACGGCCAGCGGCAGCTGCTCCGGTGCGATGCCGCTGCCATTGTCACGGATGCGGATCAGGCGCACACCGCCCTCTTCCAGATCGATGTCGACGCGGCTGGCGCCGGCATCGATCGCGTTCTCGACCAGTTCCTTGACCACCGACGCGGGCCGTTCGACCACTTCGCCAGCGGCGATCTGGTTGATGAGGATCTCCGGCAACGGCCGGATCGGGCGCGGACCGGGCGCGCTCATGGGAGGTGATGGGCAGCAGACTTCATGGGTCGATGATAGCGGAGCTGCCGAGGATAGAGTCGAGCCATGCTCGACTGCGGGCTACCGACAAGGCCCAGTCGAGCGCGGCTCGACTCTACGGAAAGCAGCAACCCGGCTTCGGCGGCTTACTTGCTGCCGCCGGCCATGGTGCCGGCCGCGTCGATCTCGGCCTGGGCGCGGGCCGCATACAACGTCCCCGGCGGCGGCTGGCGGCTGAAGAAGGTGTGCACGCCGTCCAGCACGGCGCCAGCGATCTTGCGCTGGTACGCCGGGTCCATCAGGCGGCGTTCTTCATCCGGATTGGAGATGAACGCGGTTTCCACCAGCATCGCCGGCATGTCCGAGGTGCGCAGCACCGCGAAGTTGGCGCGCTCGATGTTCGGCTTGTGGTTGTTGCCGATCCGCTTCAGGCCGCCCAGCACGTGGCCGGCCGCGTCTTCGGACGCCTTCATGTAGCCGCTCTGCGCCAGGTCCAGCAGCACGTTGGCCAGGGTGCCTTCGGTCTGCTGCAGGCGCACGCCACCGACCAGGTCGGCCGCGTTTTCCTTGTCCGCCAGCCAGCGGGCGCGCTGCGAAGAGGCGCCCTTGGTCGACAGCACGTAGACCGATGAGCCCGTGGCCGAGCGGTTTTCGGCCGCGTCGGCATGGATCGAGATGAAGATGTCCGCCTTGTTCGCACGCGCCTTCTGCGCACGCATCGGCAGCGGAATGAACACGTCGCTGTCGCGCGTCAGGTAGGCCTTCAGGCCTGGCGTGGCGTTGACCTGGCGGGCCAGCTCGCGCGCCACTGCCAGAGTGACATCCTTCTCGCGCTTGCCGGTCGGGCCGATCGCACCCGGGTCCTGGCCGCCGTGTCCGGGATCGATCGCCACCACCAGGTGGCGCATGCCGGCCTGCATGCGGATACGCGACGCATCGCTGGGCATGACAGGACGCGGCGGTTCCACCGGCGTCGGTGCCGGTGTAGGCACGGTGGCCGGCGGCGTGGTCACCACCGCTGCGGTGCGCTGGCCGGCGAGGATCGCGGCCGGCGAGGACGACGGCGTGCTGCTGGCGGTGACACCGGCCGCAGCAACCTGGGCCGGCGCGGTGGTCGGTGCCGGGGTCGGCGTGGCCGGTGCGGCGGCAGTGGCGCTGGCCTGCTGCTGTACCTGTGCGGTCAGCAGGGCCGTGGCACGCGCGGCATCGGTGCGCGACTGCGCGCTCTCGGCCGGAGTCGGTACAGGTGCAGCTCCCGCCGCGGGCGCCTGCGGCTGCACGGCTGGCGTCGCCGCCGGGCGGCTGCTGGCCACGGCCGGGCCATCGCCCGGCCATTCGATCACCAGCTTGGATTCATTGCCCTCGCGCTGCATCTGCGGGCGGAACGGCGCCACCGATTCGGCGAGGTCGAAAACGACGCGGAACGTGCCCGGGACCGGCTGTCCGGTACGCACCGCCGTGACCACGCCCTGCGCGGCCGGCATCTTCAGGTTGCGTATGGCGCTGGAGTCGGGGAAATCGACCACCAGGCGGTTCGGGCCGGCCAGCGACAGGGTCTTGTAGCCGCCACTGCCGACCAGCGAGATCTCGGCACGGGTGCCGGTAGCGCCGGTGTTCAGCAGGACCTGTCGGACTTCACCCGCCCACGTACTGACGCTCGCCAGACCCAGTCCGACGGCGGCACAGATGGCGATGAGACGGTTCCCCGGGCGCATGGCTCAGGATTCAATCACCGCGCTGAACGGAATGCAACACCTTTTTCCTTAATAATCCGTAACCTGCCGGTCTTTGTTCTCGTCAGCCGACAGAAATGGCCTGCAAGTCGCCCCCTTGCGGCAGCCGTTCCAGCCATTCATGTCCTACGTCGCTGGCCCCAGTGAGACGGACGCGCCGTCCCTGCCCCTCGATCTCCAGCGCCACCACCAGGTCGGTCGGCGGCAGCGCGCCGGCGCCCCGTTCCGGCCATTCGACCAGCCACAGCACCGCGCTGCCCTCGTCCAGGCCGAGGAAATCCAGCTCACCGGCCTGGCCGATGCGATACAGGTCCAGGTGCCACGCCTCGCCGCCACTGGCCAGCGGATAGCGCTCGACCAGGGTGTAGGTGGGGCTGCGGATCGCGCCCTGCACGCCCAGCGCGCGCAGCAGCGCGCGGGCCGTGGTGGACTTGCCGGCACCCAGGTCGCCGCGCAGTTCGATCAGCGCCTGCGGCGGCCGGGTGGCCGCCAGCCACTGCCCGAGCAGTTCGGTGGCGTCGCTGTCGGCAAGGAAGAATTCGGTCATGGGGAGAGGTCCGGGTTGGCCAGTCGCCGCAGCGGCGCCAGCAGATCAGTAGGAAGCAGGCCGCGCGCGCCATCGGCGGCAGCTGCATCGCCCGCCAGCGCATGCAGCAGCGCGCCCGCGGCCGCGGCATCGAAGGCCGCAAGGCCCTGCGCGCGCAGGCTGGCGATGATGCCGGTGAGCAGGTCGCCCATGCCTCCCACGGCCATCCCTGGGTTACCGGCAGCGATCAACCGGGGCGTTTGCCCAGGCGCTGCCACGATGCTGCCAGCGCCCTTCAGCACCACCACGGCATGGAAGCGCTCGGCCAGCATGTGCGCACAGGTGTAGCGGTCGGCCTGGATTTCAGCCGTGCTGCAGCCGAGCAGGCGCGCGGCCTCGCCCGGGTGCGGTGTGAGAATGGCATCGGGCAACGCGCGCGGATCCTGCGCCAGCAGGTTCAGGGCGTCAGCATCGACCACCAATGGATTGTTGCTGGCCAGCACCCGCGCAAACAAGGCGCGTGCCCATTCGTCCTGGCCCAGACCAGGCCCGATCGCCACCACCTTCGCCTTGTCCAGCAGCGCCGGCAGCACATCGCCATCTTCCAGTGCATGGGTCATGGCCTCGGGCAACCGGGCCAGCAGTGGACCGACGTGGTCGCGGCGGGTGCCCAGGCTCAACAGCCCCGCACCCGCGCGCAACGCGGCTTCGGCCGCCATCGCGATGGCACCGCCGCTGCCATGGTTGCCGCCGACGCACAGCACGTGCCCGGATTCGCCCTTGTGGGTATTGGCGCGGCGCGGTGGCAACAGGGCCCGCAACCGCACCTGCGTCCAGTGCTCCGCAGCGGGTACCACGCCTTGCCAGGCCGCCGCGGGCAACAGCAGGGGCGCCAGGACCTTGTGCCCGCAATGATCCAGCGCATCGCCGGAATACAGCCCGCGATGCGCCACGATGAACTGCAGGGTCAGTGCAGCGCGCACTGCTACGCCCGGCACCGCCCCACGGTCGGCATCGACGCCACTGGGAACATCCAGCGCCAGCACCGGCGCAGTCTGCGCGTTGAGCGCGGTAATCAACGCCTGCGCCGTACCCTCCGGCGCGCGATCAAAGCCCAGCCCGAACAGGGCATCGACCCAGACGTCGGCCTCGGGCAGCATGCCGTCGAAATCGGTGATGGTGCCGCCGCCGGACCTGAATTCAGATGCTGCACGCTGTGCCAGCGCGGTCGAGGGCGGCCTGCCCGGCAGGGCGATCACCGTCACCTCGCGCCCGGCCTGCAGCGCGTGACGGGCCAGCACATGGCCATCGCCTCCATTGTTGCCAGCGCCGACCACCACGCCGATCCGCCGCGCCTGCGGCCAATGCTGCAGCAGGCACTGCCAGGCGGCCTGGCCGGCCTGCGCCATCAGGCCCCAGCCGCCGTCGGCGGCCAACGCCGAGGCCTGCGCATCAAGCGCACGCGCGGCAGCGGAATCGAACAGATCGGCAAGGTTGGCCATGCAGGGATTTTATACTGGTGCACATGTCCCCCGCCCCCACCCCTGTCGATCCGGTCCAGGCCGTGCAGCGCATCCGCGAACTGGCGCGTACGCATGGCTTCCAGCGCTGCGGCATCGCCGGTATCGAACTGGGCGAGGATGAAGCGCACCTGGCCGACTGGCTGGGCCAGGGCCTGTACGGCACGATGGACTGGATGGCGCGCCACGGCACCTTGCGCGCGCGACCGGCCGAGCTGCTGCCCGGCACCGTGCGCGTGATTTCAGTGGGCATGGACTACAGCCACAAGGACGACACCGAAGCCTGGGCGACCCTGGCCGACCCGGGCCGCGCCTACGTGGCGCGCTACGCGCTGGGCCGCGACTATCACAAGCTGATGCGCAACCGCCTGCAGAAGCTGGCGACGCAGATCAACGATGAAGTAGCGCCACTGGGCTACCGCGTGTTCGTCGATTCCGCCCCCGTGCTGGAACGCGCACTGGCGCGCAACGCCGGCCTCGGCTGGATCGGCAAGCACACCTGCCTGATCGACCGCCATGGCGGTTCATGGTTCTTCATCGGCGAGATCTACATCGACATCCCGTTGCCGATCGACACGCCGGCCACGGCGCACTGCGGCACCTGCACGCGTTGCATCGATGTCTGCCCGACCCAGGCCATCACCGGCCCGCAGCGGCTGGACGCGCGGCGCTGCATTTCCTACCTGACCATCGAGCACGACGGCGCCATTCCCGAAGACATGCGTCCGTTGATCGGCAACCGCATCTACGGCTGCGACGACTGCCAGCTGGTCTGCCCCTGGAACAAGTTCGCCAAGCGCACCGACGAAGCCGATTTCCGCGCGCGCAACAACCTCGATACCGCGCGCCTGGACCAGCTGTTCGCCTGGGACGAGGCCGAGTTCCTGCGCCGCACCGAGGGCAGCCCGATCCGCCGCAGCGGGCACGAGCGCTGGCTGCGCAACATCGCCGTGGCACTGGGCAACGCACCGTCCTCGGCCGAAGCATTGGCCGCGTTGCAGACCCGCGTCGATGATCCCTCGCCGCTGGTGCGTGAACACGTGCAGTGGGCGCTTGGCCAGCACACGGCGCGCTGACGTGCGATCCTGAGCCCCCGCTCCACCCGCAGCACGCCGTTCCCATGCAGCCACGCAACAACGACATTTTCACCCCCAGCCAGCTCAACACCCTGGCCCGCGACCTGCTGGAAGGCAGTTTCCCGGCGATCTGGGTCGAGGCCGAACTGGGCAGCGTGGCGCGTCCTGCCTCCGGTCACCTGTATTTCACCCTGAAGGACGCGCGTGCGCAGCTGCGTGCCGCAATGTTCCGGATGAAGGCGCAGTACCTGAAGTTCGTGCCGCGCGAAGGCATGCGCGTGCTGGTGCGCGGCAAGGTGACCCTGTACGACGCCCGTGGCGAGTACCAGATGGTGCTGGACCACATGGAGGAAGCGGGCGAAGGCGCACTGCGCCGCGCCTTCGAGGAACTGAAGGCACGGCTGGAGGCCGAGGGCCTGTTCGACCCGGCGCGCAAACGGCCACTGCCGGCGCATGTACAACGTCTGGCAGTGATCACCTCGCCGACCGGCGCCGCCGTGCGCGATGTGCTGAGCGTGCTCGGCCGCCGTTTCCCGCTGCTGGAAGTCGACCTGCTGCCGACCCTGGTGCAGGGCAGCAGCGCCGCCGCGCAGATCACCCGCCTGCTGCAGGCGGCCGATGCCAGTGGTCGCTACGACGTGATCCTGCTGACCCGCGGCGGCGGTTCGCTGGAAGACCTGTGGGCCTTCAATGACGAAGCCCTGGCCCGTGCGATCGCCGCCAGCCACACCCCAGTGGTTTCGGCGGTCGGCCACGAAACCGACTTCAGCCTCAGCGACTTCGCCGCCGACCTGCGTGCACCGACGCCTTCGGTGGCAGCTGAACTGCTGGTACCCGACCAGCGCGAACTGGCACTGCGCCTGCGCCGCACGGCCGCGCGCATGGTGCAGCTGCAACGGCATGCGATGCAGCAGGCGATGCAGCGCGCCGACCGCGCCCTGCTGCGCCTGAACGCCCAGAGCCCGCAGGCGCGGCTGGACTTGTTGCGCCGACGCCAGCTGGACCTGGGCCGGCGCCTGCATGCGGCGTTCAACCAGCAGCAGGAGCGCCGCGCCGCGCGCCTGCGTCATGCGGCGGCAGTGCTGCGCGGGCACCATCCGCAGCGCCAGCTCGATGCGATGCAGCGCCGTCTGGCTGCCCTGCGCGGGCGGGCGCAGGCCGCAATGCAGCGCCTGCTGGAGCGCGATGCACTGCGACTGCGCGGACTGGCGCGTTCACTTGAAGCAGTCAGCCCGCTGGCGACCGTGGCGCGTGGCTACAGCATCCTGACCCGCAGCGATGACGGTACGCTGGTGCGAAAGCTTGATCAGGTACAGTCCGGTGACGCCCTGCAGGCCCGCGTCGGCGACGGCGTGATCGACGTACAGGTCAAGTAAGGGGTGTTCGGCAGGGCTGCGCCCTGCACCTGCGGTAGTGCCGGCCGCTGGCCGGCAACCTCAACAGCAACAGCAACAGCAAAAGCGGCTCTGGATTGCTGATGGTTTGGCGGGGCGGTGTGGCTGTGCAGGACACGCCGTAAACCCCGCTGCGCGGTCCGGCCCAGCCGCTGGCGGCTGTGCGTTCGGGCGCTTGCGAAGCAGTGCTTCGCAAGCAAAGCGCCCTCACCCCTGGGGGCTCGATGGCGCCAACGGTCCTGCACAGCCACACCGCCCCGCCAAACCATCAGCAATCCAGAGCCGCTTTTGCTGTTGCTGTTGCTGTTGAGGTTGCCGGCCAGCGGCCGGCACTACCGCAGGTGCAGGGCGCAGCCCTGCCGAACACCCCTTACTTGACCTGTACGTCGATCACGCCGTCGCCGACGCGGGCCTGCAGGGCGTCACCGGACTGTACCTGATCAAGCTTTCGCACCAGCG
>NZ_JBMRGJ010000026.1:0-59328 GCF_049384325.1 Stenotrophomonas sp. CASM114
GCTGCGGGAGACGCTGCAAGTACGTCCATGTAAGCTCGGTCGCCGCATCCATGCGGCTCACGCCCCCTCAACCGGACCCACCCCGCCTTCGACAGTTTCCTGCGATCCGTCGGAACGGCTCTTGGGGTCAGATCCGTTTTCCGAAGGAAAACGGATCTGACCCCGATTTATTTCGGTATCCCACAGATGTGCCGACCAACGGTCGGCACCCACCAACAGTCGCGGGAATCTGTCAGAGGCGGGGCGGTGTGGGTGGGCAGGACCGTTGGCGCCATGGATGGCGCCATCGAGCCCCCATGGGTGAGGGCGCTTCGCCTGCGAAGCACTGCTTCGCAAGCGCCCGAACGCACAGCCGCCAGCGGCTGGGCCGGACCCCGGAGGGGGGTTTACGGCGTGTCCTGACCACCCACACCGCCCCGCCATCCCACGGAATGCGGCTCTTGATATTGCTTCGGCTTCGCCTTCGGCAGGTGCAGGGCTGCAAGCCCTGCCGAAAACTCCCTTGGGCGTAGAATGCGGCCATGAGCGAATCCCTTGATAACCACCTGGTCCACGGCCGCCGCCAGCGGCCGGATGGGCCGTCGCCGATCGATGTCATCTCGGTCCAGTCGCAACTTGTGTACGGCCACGCCGGCAACAGTGCCGCCGTCCCGCCGATGCGCGCACTGGGCGTGCGCGTCGCCGAAATCCCGACCGTGCTGCTGAGCAATGCGCCGTTCTACGACACTACGCGGGGCCGCGTGCTGCCCGCCGACTGGTTTGCCGACCTGCTGCTGGGTACCCACGAGCGTGGCCTGCCGCAGCGGGCGAAGATGCTGGTGTCCGGTTACTTCGGCAGCACCGCCAACGGTGCGGCCTTCGCCGACTGGCTGGACAACATCCTGCCGGCCTGCCCACAGCTGCGTTACTGCCTGGACCCGGTGATCGGTGATACCCATACCGGACCCTACGTGGAACCGGGCCTGGAAGCGATCTTCGCCGAGCGCCTGCTGCCGCACGCCTGGCTGGTGACGCCCAATGCCTTCGAACTGAATCGCCTGACCGGCATGCCGGCACTGGCCGAGGCCGATGCCATCGCCGCCGCGCGCACGCTGCTGGATCGTGGCCCGCACTGGGTGATCGCGCACAGCGTAGGCGGCAACCCGGGTGAGCTGGTCACCCTGGCGGTCGGGCACGAGGAAACCTGGCGCTGGACCTCACCGCTGCTGCCGGTGGACGTGGCCGGTACCGGTGACGTGCTGATGTCGCTGGTGGTGTCGTTCCTGCTGCGCGGTGAGTCGATGCAGCAGGCGATTTCGCGCGCGATTGCCGGCACCCATGCGGCGCTGGAGGCGACCCTGGACAACGGCTTCGAGGAGTTCGACGTGATCGCTGCCGCGCCGGCGGCGCTGGCCGAAGGAACGCGCTTCCGCGCTGAACGCGTGGCATGAGCGGCCTGGATCCACGCACGCCGCGCACGGTTGGCATCGTCGGCAGTGCTGGTGCCTATGGGCGCTGGCTGTGCCGCTTCTTCCAGCAGCACCTGCAGCTGCAGGTGATCGGCCATGACCCGGCCGACCCGGACTCGCACACGCCGGAACACCTGCTGGCGCAGGCCGATGTACTGGTGTTCTCGGCACCGATCCGGCACACGCCGGCGTTGATCGCCGAGTACGTGCGGCAATCGGCGGGCCGCGAGCAGGGCAGGCTGTGGCTGGATGTGACCTCGGTAAAGGAGGCACCGGTGCAGGCGATGCTGGCCTCGCAGGCCGAAGTGGTCGGACTGCACCCGATGACCGCGCCACCCAAGGCGCCGACCCTGAAGGGGCGGGTGATGGTGGTCTGCGAAGCGCGGCTGCAGCACTGGCGGGCATGGGTCGATACGCTGTGCACCGCGCTGCAGGCCGAGTGCGTGCGCGCGACGCCGCAGCACCACGACCAGATGATGGCGCTGGTGCAGGCGATGGTGCATGCCACCCACCTGGCGCAGGCAGGCGTGCTGCGCCAGTACCAGCCGCAGCTGGGCGATCTGGCCGCGATGATGCCGTACCGTTCGGCGTCGTTCGAGCTGGATACGGCGATCATCTCGCGCATCCTGTCGCTGAATCCGGCGATCTACGAAGACATCCAGTTCGGCAACCCGTACGTGGCGCCGATGCTGGAGCGGCTGGTGGGGCAGCTGCAGGCCCTGCAGGTGCAGGTCGGACAGGGCGACGACGGCGCACGGGCTGCATTCCGTGAGCAGCTGCTGTCAGCCAATCGCAGTGCCTTCGGCGAGCAGGCCCTGGCGGATGGCAACTACACGTTCGAACGCGTGGGGTATCTGCTGGCCGATCTGACCGAGCGCAACGCGCTGTCGGTGCACCTGCCGGAGGACCGGCCTGGCTCGCTGCGCGAGCTGTTGAACGTGTTCGAGCAGCATGGCATCAGCCTGGCTTCGATCCATTCCTCGCGCACGCCCGGCGGTGAAGTGCACTTCCGCATCGGATTCGTGGCCGGCAGCGATCCGGCGGCGATCACCCGGGCCGCGGCCGACGTGGACGCCAGCGGCATCGGACGGGTGCTGGGCTGAATTCATCCACAGGCGGTGTGGATGGTTTCTGAGCAAACGTGTGGATAACCCTGCGCAGCCCTTGTCAGGCAAGGCTGTCAAGATGCTTGGTGAAAAATTGATCACGCCTTCTTGTGGAGTCGAGCCGTGCTCGACTGCCCTTGGCAAAGCGCGTGTCGACCGAGGTCGACACCTACCAGAGCAGGGCGACACGGCCAGTGCCCACCAAGGTGGGCAGCGCTAGATCATCAACCGCAGTTCGCCACCGCTGGTGGTGAATTCGCGGCCATTGCGAACCAGATGACGCCCGTCATCCAGCTCGTAACGCGGCGTGGATTCAGAGTGATGCCCGCTGCCATTCGCCTCGGGCTTGAACTCGATGATGATGTGGCTTTCGCCATTGCTGTCGACTGCAGGGAACTGACGGAACGACATCGCGTACCTCCTTCAGCGGATGCTGCTGATGCGAGGCCAGCTTGGTCCGGCCGATGTTAGCCGGCCGTCATCAATCGATGAACTGCAGTCGTGCCAGTTCAGCGTACAGTCCGCCTTCGGCCAGAAGCTGGGCATGGGTACCTTCGGCGACGATGCGGCCTTGGTCCATCACCACGATGCGGTCGGCCTTGAGCACGGTGGCCAGGCGGTGGGCGATGACCAGCGTGGTGCGACCGGCCATCAGCCGCTCCAGCGCCTGCTGCACGCTGTGCTCGCTCTGTGCGTCCAGCGCGCTGGTGGCTTCATCGAGCAGCAGGATCGGCGCGTCCTTCAGCAGTGCGCGGGCAATCGCCACGCGCTGCTGCTGGCCACCGGACAGGCGCGCACCGCGTTCGCCCAGCTCACTGTCGTAGCCCTGCGGCAACGCGCGCAGGAAGCCATCGGCCTCGGCCGCACGCGCGGCAGCTTCGACCTCGGCGTCACTGGCCTGCAGGCGGCCATAGCGGATGTTGTCGCGCGCACTGGCCGCAAACAGCGTCGGCTGCTGCGGCACCAGCGCCAGCTGCGCGCGCAGCTCGGCCGGATCGACCTGGCGTACGTCGATGCCATCCACGCAGATGCGGCCGCTGGCCGGATCGTGGAAGCGCAGCAGCATCGACAGCACCGTGCTCTTGCCCGCGCCCGACGGGCCGACCAGGGCCACCGTCTCGCCCGGGCGGACATGCAGGTTGAAGTGGTCCAGCGCGGCCTGGTCCGGACGTTGCGGGTAGTGGAACACCACGTCGTCGAACTGGATTTCGCCGCGCAATGGTTGCGGCAGAACGTGCGGCTGCGCCGGCGCACGGATCTCGATGTCTTCCTGCAGCAGCTCGCCAATGCGGCCCATGCCACCGGCTGCACGCTGCAGTTCGTTCCACACTTCGGCCAGCGCGCCCACCGAGCCGCCGCCGATCAGCGCGTACAGCACGAACTGGCCCAGCGTGCCGGCACTGAGGCGCCCGTCGATGACATCGTGCGCGCCCAGCCACAGCACGCCAACGATGGCGCCGAACACCAGCAGGATGGCGCTGGCGGTGACCAGCGACTGCGCACCGATGCGTCGGCGCGCGGCGCCGATGGCATCGCCCAGTGCCTTGTCGAAGCGTCCGCGCTCGTAAGGCTCGCGTGCATGTGCCTGCACCGTGCGCACGGCGCCCAGCGTCTCGCTGGCCAGGCTGTTGGCATCGGCGATGCGGTCCTGGCTGCTGCGTGCAACCGTGCGCAGCTTGCGCGCGCCGATGATGATCGGCAGTACCGCCAGTGGGATGCCGAGCAGCGACCATGCCGCCAGCCTGGGGCTGGTGACGAACAGCATGGCCAGGCTGCCGACCACGGTGACGCTGCTGCGCAGGGCGACCGACATGGTCGAGCCGACCACGCTGCGCAGCAGTTCGCTGTCAGCGGTCAGGCGCGAGACCAGTTCGCCGCTGCGGCTGCGGTCATGGAAACCGGCACCGAGCTGGATCAGGTGTGCGTACAGGCGGCTGCGCAGGTCGGCCACGACTTTTTCGCCCAGCAGCGACACGAAGAAGAACCGTGCGGCCGTTGCCAGTGCCAGCACCACCGCCACCAGCATCAGCAGGGCGAAGGCACGGTTGATCTGGCCACCGCTGGTGAAGCCGTGGTCGATCATCTGCTTCACGGCGGGGGGCAGGCTCAGCGTGGCGGCCGAAGAGACCGCCAGGGCCAGCAGCCAGGCGGTGAACAGCCCGCTGTGGCGGCGCACGAACGGCCACAGCGTCCGCAGGCTGCCGAGGCGGCGCAGCGGTGGGGCCGAGGCGGGGGCGTCGTCCTTGTCAGTCATCCTGGTCGTCGTCTTGTATGCGGATACGGTCACGGGTGGCGTCGCGCAGGCGGATTTTCAATGCATCGACCTGATCGGCCGGCAATTCGACCCGCAGGCACACGCCGTTGGCATCGAACTGTTCATCGCGCTTCACGGCGCCGAAGCTGGGAAGGGTGGCATGCAGGGTGCCCAGATCCTCGAAGCCGGCCAACAGCTGCAGCCGGGCCATCGCCACCAGCGGCAAGCGCGGGGCGGTACGCAGGCATTCGGCGGCGGCGCCACCGTAGGCGCGCACCAGTCCACCGGCGCCCAGCTTGATACCGCCGAACCAGCGCGTCACGACCACCATCACCCGGTCGAAGCCCTGGCCGTCGATCGCAGCCAGGATCGGCCGCCCAGCGGTGCCGGCGGGCTCGCCATCGTCACTGGAGCGGTAGTCCTGGCCGTGCCGGTAGGCCCAGCAGTTGTGGGTTGCGTCGGCTACGGCCACCTGTTGCAGGAACGCCAATGCTGCCGCGGCGCCATCGATCGGCGCGGCATGGGCAATGAAGCGGCTGTGTTTGACTTCCAGCGTGTGGCTTACCGGCTGGGCGAGGGTATCGGGCATTCCCGCCATTCTACGGGGTCGCCGGAGGTCACTGCCCGCTTCAGTCGTCCAGCAGCGGGCGCAGGTCGCGCGGCAGGCGCGCTTCCGGATACTGCTGCACATAGCGCTCCAGGCTGGCGCGGGCCAGGTCGCGCTGGCCGTCATCGCGGCGCGCGCGGATCTTCTGCAGCCACTGCCGTCGCGGCAGCTGTGCATCGGCGTCCACCTCGGCCTGCACGGCATCCGCACTGAGCCGCGCGTCGGCGCCGCGGCGCATGACGCCGGGCGCGGAGCGGCTCGGGGACTGCCGCTTCATCGAGGTGATCTCTACCCGATCCAGTGCCTGCGCCCGTTCCGCATCGGCAGCGTTGGCCATTGGCGCCTCGGCGGTGCGTGCTTTCAGCGCCCCTGCCGGGGCCGGCGCCAATGCCGGTGCAGGTGCTGAGTAGGCAGCCGGTGCGGGAGGCGCGGGCGGTGCCGCTGCCGGTGCGGTGGCCGGAGCAGGCGGGAGCGCCGCAAAGGACGTATCGGCGGCCGCATCCGCCGCCATCGATCGTGCAGCCTGGGCCGGAGCTTCAGCAGTCTCGGTCGGCGCAGGCTTGGCTACCCGCGCGACGGACGGCGCCGGGGGAGCGGCAACAGGGGCCGCCTCGGGTGCTGCAGGTTCGGTGGCCGTTTCCGATGCGGCAACCGCGCTGTCGGCTGGACTGCTCCCAGCGGCTTGATCGGCGGCCGCGACGTCTGCCGCAGCGGGCGCCGCGGCAACAGCGGCCTCGCCTGCCGGAACCGGCGGCGGTTCCGGGCGCAGCTGCCAGGCGATGCCGATGGCGAACACCATCGAGGCGGCGATGCCGAACACCGCCGGCCAACGCGGACGTGTGCGCTGCCTGCGCGGCCCCTCGGCGGAGACAGCAGCATCGGCCGCCGGCGCGTCCACGGCAGCGCGGGCCGCGGCCAGGATGGCAGCGTCCAGTGCGGCGGGCGGAGCCTGCTCGGCGCGACGGCCGAGCAGCCGGGCCAGCTCGCGTTCTTCCGGCGTCAGCGGTTCGTCTCGGTTCATGCGTTCAATCCCGCACGCAGCTTGTCCATCGCATAGCGCAGCCGCGATTTCACGGTTTCCCGGCCTACGCCGGTGATCTGGCCGATCTCCTCCAGGCTCAGTTCCTGATCCAGCCGCAGCTGCAGCACTTCGCGCTGCTCGGGCGGCAGTTGCTCCATCGCCAGCTGGATGCGGCGACGTTGTTCGAATTCGGAAAGCTCGGCTTCCGGGGTCTGCCCGTCCTCGATCGCGGCCAGGCGCAGGTCGGCGTCGGCCGGTGCGGCAGGGCGATGGCGAGCGGCCCGCCAGTGGTCGTTCAGGCGGTTGTGGGCGATGCGGAACAGCCAGGTGCTGAATGCAGCGTCAGGCTGCCAGCCCGCGCGCGCGCTGATCACCCGCTGCCAGACATCCTGGAAGATCTCCTCGGCCAACGCGTTGTCGCGCAGTTGCCGCAGCAGGAAGCCGAACAGGCGCTTGCGATGGCGTGCATACAGGCTTTCGAACGCGCGCAGGTCGCCACCGGCCCAGGCCAGCATCAAGGCTTCATCGGTTGGCAGTGCGCTGGCTTCCACGCCGTACAGGGTAAGGCCTGCAGGCGGTGGCGCATAGCCGGTGACGGGGGCGGGCAGGGCGAGGTTCATGGCGTGGAAGCGGCTACGGGCAGGAGGAAAAACGTACGGGCGCACGATTCGGGGTTTACGGGCTTCCATTGCCCCCCGGGTGGCGCGCTATGCTCGGCGGCTCAGGGGAGGCGACGCACAGACGGCGCCGAGAGATTGTCATTTGTCCACGCACGTTGAACCGGCGGAAGAGCCACCACACGAGGCCGTGCTGAGCACGGCGCTGGTGCGCGCATTGCATGCGCTGCTGCCGGACTCGGCCGTGGTCCGCGTTGGCTGGGATGACCCGCAGCTGGGCCGCGGACAGGGCGGCTGGCCGGCTGTCGCGGCGGCCGACGCGTTGACGGTGCCCGGCGTGGGCAACGGTTGCCATGGCTGGGAATATGACGGTGCCCGCCTGCAGTTGTCGGTCGAAGGCGCCGTGCCTTCAGCGGCGTGGTGGGGGCTGGCCCGGCAGGCCATGGAGCTGGCGCTGCAGCGCGGTCGCCAGGCCGGGCAGATCAAGGCGCTGGAAGAAGCTGAACGGCTGCAGCAGGCGCTGTTCCAGATCGCCGATCTGGCTGGCGCCGACCTGGAGATGTCGGAGATGCTGCGTCACGTGCACGGCGTGCTTGGCACACTGATGTACGCGGAAAACTGCTACATCGTCGAGTACGACGATGTCCGCGACCAGATCCGCTTCCTGTACTTCGCCGACCAGGTCGATGACTTCGTCGCCGATCCGTCGCAGAGCCATGACGCCGACGAGATGCCGCGCAGCCTGACCGTGGCGTTGCTGCGCCACGGCAAGCCGCTCAGCGGCCCCTCGCGCGAGTTGCTGGCGCGCGTGGTCGAGCAGGAGCACGACCCGCAGCGTGGACCGGAGAGCCTCGACTGGCTGGGCGTGCCGATGCTGCGCGATGGCCGGGTATGCGGCGCCATCGTGGTGCAGAGCTATGAGCTGGCGGCCCGTTATGGCGAGGCCGAGCGGGCGCTGCTGGGTTTTGTCGCGCAGCACGTGCAGACCGCGATGGACCGGCGCCAGGCGCAGGTCCGGCTGGAACAGCAGGTGGAGCGGCGCACGCTGGAGCTGCAGCGTGCCAACCACAGCCTGCAGGATGAAGTGGCCGAGCGCCGCCGCGCAGAGCAGCTGCAGACCGCGCTGTACAACATCGCCGAGATGGCGATGTCGGCCGACAGCCTGGCCCAGTTCTACGGGCAGGTGCATGGCGTGGTCGGGCGCCTGCTTGACGCGCGCAATTTCTACATCGCGCTGGTGAACGGGGCCGGCAGCGGCCTGGACTTCGTCTACTCGGTGGACGAGCACAACGCCAGCCGTGCGCCACGCCCGTTCAGCCGCGGCCTGACCGAGTACGTGGTGCGCAACCGGCGTCCGTTGCTGGCTTCGCGGCAGCAGATCGACGCACTGCTGGCCAGCGGCGAAGTGCGCGAATCGGGCGCACGTTCGCATTGCTGGCTGGGCGTGCCGCTGCTGCGCGATGACGAGGTGGTCGGCGCGATCGTGGTGCAGAGCTACAGCGAGAACAGCACGTTCAGCGTGCACGATCAGCGCTTGTTGACCTTCGTCGCACAGAACATCGGAACCGGGCTGGCGCGCCAGCGCGACCAGCAGCAGCTGCGTTCGGCGCATGCCGAGCTGGAAAAGCGCGTGGAGGAACGTACCCGCGAGCTGGCCGAGGTCAACGAGAAGCTGCTCGGGCAGATCGGCGAGCGCCTGCGTGCCGAGCAGCGCCTGACCCATCAGGCCATGCACGATGCGCTGACCGGCCTGCCCAACCGCCTGCACCTGCTCGATCGCCTGCAGGATGCGCTGGCGCTGGCCAAACGCGAGGGTGGGCCGGTGTTCGCCGTGCTGTTCCTCGACCTGGACCGCTTCAAGCTGGTCAACGACAGCATCGGCCACGCTGCCGGCGATCGCATGCTGGTGGAGGTGGCCAAGCGCATCGTATCGATGGCCGGCACCGATGACGTGGTGGCGAGGCTGGGCGGCGATGAGTTCGCGGTGCTGCTGCAGTGTCCGCAGGGGCTGGCACAGGCGCTGGAGTTCGGCCAGCGGCTGTTGCTGGCACTGCAGGAATCGATGTGGATCGCCGGGCGCGAACTGTTCCCGTCCGGCAGCCTGGGCATCGCCTTGTGGAACCCGCGCTACCGGACCGGTGAAGAACTGCTGCGCGACGCAGACGCGGCGATGTACCGGGCCAAGGCGCAGGGTCATGACCGCTGCGCGATCTTCGACGAAGACATGCGCGAAGAAGCGATGCGCAGCCTGGACCTGGAAGCGGATCTGCGGCGTGCGATCAACAACCGCGACTTCGTGCCGTTCTACCAGCCGATCGTGCGCCTGTCCGATGGCGAAGTGGTGGGGCACGAGGCCTTGCTGCGCTGGCAGCACGAGCGCCGTGGCCTGTTGCTGCCCGGGGCGTTCCTGGAGCTGGGCGAGGAAAGCGGCCTGATCGAGCAGGTCGACTGGCTGATCTACGAACAGGTCATCGCGGGACTGGCCGAAGGCGGCCACGGCTATGTCTCGGTGAACGTATCGCCACGCCATTTCCGCTCGGCCGAGTTCAGTGGCCGCCTGTTCGGCCTGCTCGATGCATGCGGTGCCGACCCGCGCCGGCTGCGCCTGGAGATTACCGAGGTGGCGCTGCTGGATGATGGCCCGCACACGCTGCGCATCCTGCAGGGCCTGCGCGAGCGTGGCATCCAGGTACAGCTGGACGATTTCGGTACCGGCTTCTCGGCACTGTCCTACCTGCACCGCTTCCCGATCAGCACGTTGAAGATCGACCAGAGCTTCATCGCCGGCCTGCATGGGCCGGAAGTGCAGAGCACACGCGCGCTGGTCGAGGGCGTGCTGTCACTGGCCCGCACCTTGGGCATCGAAACCATCGGCGAAGGCATCGAGACCGAAGCGCAGCGGCAGACGCTGCGCGAACTTGGTTGCGACTACGGCCAGGGCTACCTGCTGGGCCGCCCGGCGCCGTGGGACGGCGCGGTGGCCTGAGCCACCGCGCCGGGTCACCTCAGCGCAGGGCGGAGCGACGCTTCTCGTCGATCCACTTGGAAGCCTGGGCCGGCTGGTAGTTCTGCATCCACTCCAGCATTTCCTCGATGTCCGAGCCGTACCACAGGTCCTGGCGCTGGTCCGGATGCAGGAAGCGCTCTTCCACCATGCGATCGATCATGCCGATCAGCGGGGCGTAGAAGCCTTCGACGTCGAGAAAGGCGCATGGCTTGTTGCCGATGCCCAGCTGGCGCCAGGTCAGCATCTCGAAGATCTCTTCCATGGTGCCGAAGCCGCCGGGCAGGGCGACGAAGCCATCGGCGAGGTCGAACATGCGCGACTTGCGCTCATGCATCGAACCGACGATCTCCAGTTCGGTCAGGCCGCGGTGGGCCACTTCCCAGTCGGCCAGCTGGCGCGGGATCACGCCGGTCACCTCCCCGCCGGCGGCGAGCACGGCATTGGCCACGGTTCCCATCAGGCCGACGTTGCCGCCGCCATACACCAGGCGCAGGCCGTCACGGGCGATGCGATCACCCAGGGCAATGGCGCGTTCGGTGTAGGCCGGCTTGCTGCCAGCGTTGGAACCACAGTACACACAGATCGATTTCATGGATCTTCCTGTCTCTTGGCCGGAAACGAAAACGCCCCGTCGCCAACCGCAGGGCGGTCAGGGACGGGGTGTCGGTGGATTATGAGGCCTTGACAGGCCTTCTGTAGAGCCGAGCCACGCTCGGCTGCGCTTCGTTCAGATCGCGGCAAAGGCTGAGTCGAGCATGGCTCGACTCTACAAACGCCAAGCAGGCTTACGCGGCAGCCGCCTGTTCGCGACGCGGGCCTTCACGCAGGGCGCGGCCCACCATGCCGACCAGCAGGTCCAGCTCATCGCTGTCCATGCCGAAGTGCGGGGTGAAGCGCAGCGAATTCTCGCCGCCGTGGATCACGTTGATGCCGTGCTGGCGCAGCCATTCCTCGGTGGAATTGGCGCCGTAGCACTTGAACTGCGGGGCCAGCTCGCAGGAGAACAGCAGGCCGGTGCCCTGCACCTTGGTGATCAGGCCACCCAGTTCGCTCTTGAGCTGTTCCAGCTTGCGCACGGCCTCGGCACCGCGTTCGGCGATGTTGGCACGCACCTGCGGGGTCAGCTGCGCCAGGGTGGCACAGGCCACGTCCAGCGCGCGTGGGTTGCTGGTCATGGTGTTGCCGTAGATGCCCTTGCGGTACAGCTGCGCGGCGTGCTCGGTCACCGCCAGCACCGACAGCGGGTACTGCGCGGCGTTGAGCGCCTTGGAGTAGGTCTCCATGTCCGGCGGATCCAGGCCTTCGAAGCCCGGGTAATCGACCACCGACAGCACGCCATGCGCGCGCAGACCAGCCTGGATCGAGTCCAGCAGCAGCAGGCTGCCGTGCGCACGGGTCAGCTCACGGGCCACGGCATAGAACGCCGGCGGCACCGAACGGCCCGGGTCGCCTTCGCCCATTACCGGTTCCAGGAACACCGCCTCGATGAACCACTGGTTGCGTGCGGCGTCCTCGAACACCTTGCGCAGGCCGGCCTCGTCGTACGGCGCCACGGTGATCACCGAATCCTCGCCGCGGTAGCTGGCCAGGTGCTGCATGTAGCTCTTGCGGCTGGAGTCGGAATACAGGGCAGGGCGGTCGGTACGGCCATGGAAGCTGCCCTTGACCACCACGCGCTTGATCGTGGCGCCGGCGTGGCGCGCGCCCGGGTCGGTCTGCAGCTTGGCGTTGACGTCGGCGATGCGCGCTGCCAGGCCAACCGCCTCGGAGCCGGAATTCAGGCACATGAAGCGCGCGAACGGGCAGCCGCCACGGCGGTGGCCGATCTCAGCGCGCAGGGCCGTGATGAAGCGCTGCTGCGACAGGCTGGGGGTCATGATGTTGGCCATCACCTGTGGGCGTGCCATCGCCTCCAGCACGGCATCCGGGGTGTGCCCGAAGCCGAGCATGCCGTAGCCGCCGGCGTCGTACAGCACCGCGCCCTTCAGGGTGACCACCCAGGGGCCACGCGCGGCCAGCGCCACGTACGGGGTCACTGCATCATCGGCGTAGAAATTGACGAAGCCGTCCTGCATCGCGTCGATCTGCGCCTGTTCGTCCTGCGCCAGCAGCGGCCCCAGGTCGGCCTGCACGCGCGCGAACTCCTCGGCGGCGGCATCCACTGCGGCGATCAGCTGCGGGTGGCGGACGGACAGGGCGGTCAGGGTGGCGTCGTCCAGGCCGGTGGTGAGGCGGGTGCCGGGCTGGGTGCGCAGGGGGGCGAGGCGTTCGATGAAGCTCATTGCAGATCTCCTGAAACGATGGGTCGCACGGGCCTTCAAAAGCAAAACGCGCGTCAACGCGCGCTTGGGGGCAGGCTCGTGCAGCGGACTTCCGACTCGATGCTAGCACTTGTTTTTTTGCGCGATAACCCCGCAAAAACCTGCTGCATAGCAGCATTTTGCGCGACGTTCGCCGCGAAGCACGCCGGCTCGCAGACGCTGGACGTACAATGCGCGCCATTGTCGACCTGTTGCCGCCCACTGCCTTGAAGAAGTCCGATTTCAACTACGACCTGCCGGCCGAACTGATCGCGCAGGCGCCCCTGGCCGAGCGTTCCGCCAGCCGCCTGCTGCTGGTGCCGCAAGCCCCCGCCGCGTTCACCGACCTGCAGGTGCGCGACCTGCCATCGCTGCTGCAGCCGGGCGACCTGCTGGTGTTCAACGACACCCGGGTGATCCCGGCGCGTCTGTTCGGGCAGAAGGCCAGCGGTGGCCGCGTGGAGATCCTGATCGAGCGCCTGCTCGGCGGCCAGCAGGCCCGTGCCCAGGTGGGCGCCAGCAAGTCGCCGAAGGCCGGCAGCCGCATCGCGCTGGATGCCGGTGGCGAAGCCGAGGTGCTGGGCCGCGATGGCGAGTTCTACGTGCTGCAGTTCCATGTGCCGGAATCGCTGGAACAATGGCTGCTGCATGCCGGCCGCCTGCCGCTGCCGCCGTACATCCAGCGCGAGCCGGGCGTGGACGACCGCGAGCGCTACCAGACCGTGTTCGCGCGTGAAGTGGGCGCGGTGGCGGCACCGACCGCGGGCCTGCATTTCGACGAACCGTTGCTGGCCGCACTGAAGGAAAAGGGCGTGGAGTTCGGCCACGTCACCCTGCACGTGGGCGCGGGCACCTTCCAGCCGGTGCGTGCCGAAGACCTGAAGGACCACGTGATGCACCGCGAGTGGCTGAATGTCGGTGCAGAACTGGTGCAGCAGGTGCGGCGCACGCGCGCCGCCGGCGGCCGCGTGATCGGCGTCGGCACCACCGTGGTGCGCGCGCTGGAAAGCGCGATGCGCGATGGCGAGCTGCTGCCGTTCGCCGGCGAGACGCAGATCTTCATCACCCCCGGCTACCGCATCCGCAGCGTGGACGCGATGGTGACCAACTTCCACCTGCCGGAAAGCACGCTGCTGATGATGATCTCCGCGTTTGCCGGCAAGGAGCGCGTGTTCGAGGCCTACCAGCACGCGATCGAGCAGCGCTACCGCTTCTTCAGCTACGGCGACGCGATGCTGCTGTTCCCGCAGGCGGGGTAGCGCGCCCCGGGAGGGCAGGGGCCCCATGTGGGTGCGCACCTTGGTGCGCACGCCTTCTTGGGAGACAATAGGCAACTATTTGCCCCAATGACCGCTCCATGTCCCGATTGCAGTTCCAGCTCCAGACCCGCGACGGCCGTGCCCGCCGTGGCCGCCTGACCTTCCCGCGTGGCACGGTGGAAACGCCGGCCTTCATGCCGGTGGGGACCTATGGCTCGGTCAAGGGCATCCTGCCGGACCAGGTGCGCGCGCTGGGCGCCGAGATCATCCTCGGCAATACCTTCCACCTGTACCTGCGCCCGGGCCTGGACATCATCGCCGACCACGGCGGCCTGCACGGCTTCTGCCGCTGGGATGGCCCGATCCTGACCGACTCCGGCGGCTTCCAGGTGTTCTCGCTGGCGCACCGCCGCAAGATCACCGAGCAGGGCGTGACCTTCGCCTCGCCGACCGACGGCGCACGGGTCTTCCTCGGTCCCGAGGAGAGCATGAAGATCCAGAAGGTGCTCGATTCGGACATCGTGATGATCTTCGACGAATGCACCCCGTACCCGGCCACCGAGGACGTTGCCCGCCGTTCGATGGAGTTGAGCCTGCGCTGGGCGCAGCGCAGCCGCAACGCGCATGACGAACTGGGCAACGACGCGGCCCTGTTCGGCATCGTCCAGGGCGGCGTGCATACCGACCTGCGCAGCCGCTCGGCCGATGCCCTGCAGGCGATCGGCTTCGACGGCTACGCCATCGGCGGCCTGGCCGTGGGCGAGCCGGAGCACGAGCGCAACGCCATGCTCGACCACCTGGACCCGGAGCTGCCGGGCGACCGCCCGCGCTACCTGATGGGCGTGGGCCGGCCGGAGGACCTGGTCGAGGGTGTCGCACGTGGCGTGGACATGTTCGATTGCGTGATGCCGACCCGCAACGCCCGCAACGGCCACTATTTCACCTCGTTCGGCACCGTCCGCATCCGCAACTCCCAGTACGCGCGCGACATGGACCCGATCGAGCCGGGTTGCGGCTGCGTGGCCTGCACCGGCGGCTACACCCGTTCCTACCTGCGCCACCTGGACCGCTGCAACGAGATGCTGGCGCCGATGCTGGGCACCCTGCACAATCTGTTCTACTACGAAAAGCTGATGGCCGACATCCGCGCGGCGATCGAGGCGGGAACCTTCCTGGCCTTCCGTGAGTCCTTCTACGCGGCACGCGGGGCGGTGGCCCCGCCGCTGTAACCCGAACGCCCCCTGCCAAACGGCCCAAGGACGAACGCCCGGGGCCGTGGCATACTTCAAGGCTGACCCAGATCCGCGGTCGACACCCCCGTCCCTGAAGGGACGGGAGCGCCGCCCAACCAAAGGACCAACGATGAACCTGCTTGCTTTCCTGATTCCCGCCGCCCACGCCCAGGCCGCCGGCGGCCAACCGCAGGGCATGGGCCTGACCACGCTGCTGTTCCCGATCATCCTGATCGCCATCATGTACTTCCTGATGATCCGCCCGCAGATGAAGCGGCAGAAGGAACACAAGTCCATGCTGGAAAAGATCAAGCGCGGCGACGAAGTGCTGACCAACGGCGGCATCGCCGGCAAGGTCACCGACATCGGCGACAACTTCATCACCATCGAAGTGGCCGAGAACGTGCGCATCCGCGTGCAGAAGGGCGCTGTCGGCAGCGTGCTGCCGACCGGCACCCTGGATTCGGCCAAGTAAGCCACTCCCTTTCCGAAGCACAACCGCGGCGCCGGGGATGGCGCCGCGCGGGACCCAAGCAATGCTCGAATTTCCACGCTGGAAGTACGTCGTCATCCTGATCGTACTGGCGCTCAGTGCGCTGTACGCGCTGCCCAACATCTACCAGAAGGACCCGGCCATCCAGATCACCGCCAACCGTGGCGGGCAGATCGACGATGCGCTGCGCGACCGTGTGCTGGCCGACCTGAAGAAGGCCGGGGTCACTGCCATCGGTGCCGAAAAGGAAGGGGAAAGCCTGATCGTCCGTCTGCCGGACCTGAAGTCGCAGTCTGCGGCCAGCGATGCCCTGCGCGACACCGTCGGCGAGAAGTACACGGTGGCCCTGAACCTGGCCTCGACCGTGCCGGACTGGCTGGCCCGGCTGGGCGGTCGCCCGATGGTGCTCGGCCTGGACCTTCAGGGTGGCGTGCACTTCGTGCTGCAGGTCGACCAGAAGGCCGCCCTCGACAAGCGCCTGGATGCCTACACCGAAGACGTGCGCAGCACTCTGCGTGACGCGCGCATCGCCTACCAGTCGGTGGAACGCCGCGCGGACAACAGCATCGTGGCCAACCTGAGCCCGTCCGCCGGCGATGACGCCGCGCAGCGTGCCCGTACCGCCCTGGTCAAGGCGCAGCCGACCCTCGGCTACGACGTCAGCGGCAACCGCATCACGGTCACCGTGCCGGAGACCGAGATCACGCAGATCGCCAACGGCGCCATCGAGCAGAACATCAACACCCTGCGCAACCGCGTGAACCAGCTCGGCGTGGCCGAGCCGATCATCCAGCGCCAGGGTGCCGACCGTGTGGTCGTGCAGCTGCCGGGCGTGCAGGACACCGCCGAAGCCAAGCGCATGATCGGCGCCACCGCCACCCTGGAGTACCGCGCGGTGGTCGAGGGCAATGCGCAGGACGCCATCAATTCCGGCCGCATCCCGCCGGAAGCGAAGGTCTACCAGCAGCGTGATGGCCGCGGCCCGATCCTGCTGAACAAGCGCGTGATCGTCACCGGTGACCAGATGGTCGGCGCGCAGGCGGTGACCGATTCGAACAGTGGCTCCCCGGCCGTCAGCGTGACGCTGAACAATGTCGGCGGCCAGCGCATGTTCGACTTCACCAGCGCCAACGTGAACAAGCCGATGGCGGTGGTCTACACCGAACGCGTGCCGACCGTGACCGTCGTCGACGGCCAGGAAGTGCGTGGCTTCAAGGTCAACGAGGAAGTGATCTCGGTGGCCAACATCAACGGCGTGTTCGGCAAGAACTTCCAGACCACCGGCCTGCAGAAGAAGGAAGCCGAGGACCTGGCCAAGCTGCTGAAGTCCGGCTCGCTGGCCGCGCCGATGGACTTCGTCGAAGAGCGCGTGGTCGGCCCGAGCCTGGGCGCCGAGAACGTCAAGAACGGCATGCGCGCGGTGGTGTTCGCGTTCCTGTTCACCCTGGTGTTCTTCAGCATCTACTACCGCATGTTCGGTGTGATCACCTCGGCGGCGATGCTGTTCAACCTGCTGATCGTGGTGGCGGTGATGTCGCTGTTCGGCGCCACCATGACCCTGCCGGGCTTCGCCGGCCTGGCGTTGTCGGTGGGCCTGTCGGTGGACGCCAACGTGCTGATCAACGAGCGTATCCGTGAAGAACTGCGCGCCGGCGTGCCGGGCAAGACCGCGATCGTGACCGGTTACGAGCGTGCCTCGGGCACCATCCTCGACGCCAACCTGACCGGCCTGATCGTCGGCGTGGCGCTGTTCGCATTCGGTACCGGTCCGCTGAAGGGCTTCGCGCTGACCATGATCATCGGTATTTTCGCCTCCATGTTCACTGCGATCACCGTGTCGCGTGCGCTGGCGACGCTGATCTACGGCCGTCGCAAGAAGCTCCAGAACGTGGCCATCTGACGGGACGACACGCACAATGAAACTGTTTCCGCTGCACATCCTCCCGAACGACACCAAGATCGACTTCATGCGCTGGCGCCATGTCGCCATGGCAGTCACCATCGTGGTGTTCCTGGCCTCGGTCGCCATCATCGGCATCAAGGGCTTCAACTACGCACTGGACTTCACCGGCGGCACTCTGATCGAAACGCGTTTCGAGAAGGCCGTGGACGTCGAGCAGGTCCGCGCCAAGCTGGAGCAGAACGGCTTCGACGGTGCCCAGGTGCAGAGCGTCGGTGGCAATACCGACCTGCTGATCCGCCTGGCGCCGCACGGCGAGCATGCGCCGGGCACCGGTGATGCCGCTGCCGAGGACAAGGCCACCGCCGCGGCCGTGGTGAAGGTGCTGTCCAGCGCCGACAACCAGGCCACGGTGATGAGTACCGCATTCGTCGGCCCGCAGATCGGCAAGGACCTGGCGAAGAACGGCCTGTACGCCACCATCTTCATGCTGGCCGGCTTCCTGATCTACATCGCGGTGCGCTTCGAATGGAAGTTCGCGGTCACCGCCAGCATCGTGGCGATGTTCGACCTGATCGTGACGGTCGCCTACGTGTCCCTGCTGGGCCGTGAGTTCGACCTGACCGTGCTGGCCGGCCTGCTGTCGGTGATGGGCTTTGCGATCAACGACATCATCGTGGTGTTCGACCGCGTCCGCGAGAACTTCCGCAGCCTGCGCGTGGACTCGATGGAGGTGCTGAACCGTTCGATCAACCAGACGCTGTCGCGTACGGTGATCACCGCGGTGATGTTCTTCCTGTCGGCGCTTGCCCTGTACCTGTACGGCGGTGCGTCGATGGAAGGCCTGGCCGAGACGCACATGATCGGTGCGGTGATCGTGGTGCTGTCCTCGATCCTGGTCGCGGTGCCGATGCTGACGATCGGCTTCCTGCGCGTCAGCAAGCAGGACCTGCTGCCGAAGGCGAAGGACGTCGAGGCCCTGGCCCGTCGCCCGTAAGCATCTGCTGCATGCGGCACACAGAGAACCCCGCGCAAGCGGGGTTTTTTGTGTGCAGGGCTTGCAGCCCTGCACCCACGGTAGTGCCGGCCGCTGGCCGGCAACAGCAACAGCAACAGAGTGCATTCCGTGGTTGGGCGGGACGGTGTCGGAGTGCGGGGACGCCGCAAGTACGTCCGTGTAGCAACTGTGTTGATGGAGGGGCTTGGCCCCTCCTGGAGACGGGCACGGTAGTGCCGGCCGCTGGCCGGCAGCCTTTGGTCTGCGCCCTGGCTGGCCTTAGGCAGGGACCAGCCCGTTTTCAGCGTCGCGCACCCGGGCGTTGAGAATCACCAGCATTTTCCGCATCACCGCCACGATGGCTACTTTTCCTTCTTTGCCCCGGGCTCGCAGCGACTGGTAGAAATCGCGCAGTCGAGGCTCATGCCGCATGGCCGACATGCTGGCCATGTAAAGCACCTGGCGGATCTCGGCCCTGCCGCCATGGATGCTTCGTTTGCCGCGCATGGTTCCGCTGTCGTGGGACATGGGGGCCACACCGACCAGGCTGGCGATGGCCTTACCACTGATCCTCCCCAGTTCGGGAAGATAGCTTGCCAATACCGCCTGCAGGCCAGGGCCAACGCCCTTCATCGACTTCAGGACAGCCAGTTGAGGCTGCTGGGCAACCTGCTCGGCAATTTGCTTTCCCAGACGTTCAACCAGCGTCTGCAAGCGGGTGATGTTGGCCTGCAGTAGCCGGCGCAATTCACGATCACCGACCATTTCCTGCTGCTGCCGCGCGATGGTCAGCGCGTGCATCGCCTGTCGACGTGCCCGCACGAATTCCCGCATTTTCTGCTGCCAAGGCTCCAGCGGCTGGTAGGCGGGAAGTTTCACCAAGGCCGCCATCTGCGCCAATGCACAGGCATCCAACCGGTCGGTCTTGGCCATCTGGCCCATCCCCTGGGCCAGCCTGCGGGCCCGCAGGGCATTGGCGCGGACCACCGGATGGCCCGCTGCGTGCAGAAAATCCAGCACCGGCCGCTCGTAACCGCCGGTGGCTTCCAGCACGATCTGGCTGACCGGACGCTTCTTCAGCCAAACATCCAATTCAGAAAAGCCGGAGCGGTTGTTCCAGACCTGCAGGGTCTCTCCATCCGTCGTACCGACATCCAGTTGGCGCTTGCTGACATCAATCCCGATCCCGTTCATCACCGGACTCCGTATAGTCTGGAAGGGTCGAGAGCTCCCCCGCTTGCCCAGTCTTATCACTGCGAGTGTCAGCTCCAGCAACTGTTCGGGCGGATCAAGGGAGATTCCGGCGTGGGCGCCAAGCTACATGGCGATCGTCGAGATCCAGGCTTACACGGCGGCCCACGCCGGCTCTCGACACCTACGCTGCCAGATTCCGATCAGATAAGGCTTGGCAGCCGCATCCATGCGGCTGACACCCCGCACTCCGACACCGCCCCGCCTCTGACAGATTCCTGCGGCTGTTGGTAGGTGTCGACCTTGGTCGACACATCTGTCAGATATCGATAATCAAACTGGAATCAGATCTACCGTGTCGACCAAGGTCGACACCCACCAGAGAAGAATGCTGTCCCGACAGGTCGCGGAAATCTGTCGAAGGCGGGGTGGGTCCGGTTGCGGGGGCGTGAGCCGCATGGATGCGGCGACCGAGCTTACATGGACGTACTTGCAGCGCCCCCCGCAACCGGATCCACCCCGCCAACCCACAGGAACCCCGCTTTTGACGC
This sequence comes from Stenotrophomonas sp. CASM114, assembly GCF_049384325.1. Taxonomy (NCBI): domain Bacteria; kingdom Pseudomonadati; phylum Pseudomonadota; class Gammaproteobacteria; order Lysobacterales; family Lysobacteraceae; genus Stenotrophomonas; species Stenotrophomonas sp. CASM114. The sequence goes on from NZ_JBMRGJ010000026.1 coordinate 19,984, forward strand.
TGCTGTTGAGGTTGCCGGCCAGCGGCCGGCACTACCGCGTGTGCAGGGTGCAGCCCTGCAAAGAGAAACCCCACCCTACGCCAGCGTCGGTTGTGCAATCGTCCCCCGCGCACTACGATCCTGCGGTTCGCGCGCGCAGGCGCGCGCCCGTATTCCTGCTGAGCGCCCCGTGCGCCGCATCTGCCAACCCGAGGTATCCATGGTCATCAAACCGCGCGTCCGCGGCTTCATCTGCGTCACCACCCACCCGACCGGCTGCGAGGCCGCGGTCAAGCAGCAGATCGACTACATCCGCGCGCGCCCACCGATCCAGAACGGTCCCAAGCGGGTGCTGGTGATCGGTGCGTCGACCGGCTACGGCCTGGCCGCGCGCATCACCGCTGCCTTTGGCAGTGGCGCCGCCACCCTCGGCATCTTCTTCGAACGGCCGGGCAGCGAGACCAAGCCGGGCACGGCGGGCTGGTACAACTCGGCTGCGTTCCACAAGTACGCCGACGAAGCCGGCCTGTATGCCAAGAGCATCAACGGCGATGCCTTCTCCGATGAAGTGAAGGCGAAGACTATCGAAATGATCAAGGCCGATCTCGGCCAGGTCGACCAGGTTGTCTACAGCCTGGCGGCGCCGCGCCGCAAGCATCCGAAGACCGGCGAGATCATCAGCTCCTCGCTGAAGCCGATCGGCGAGCCGATCACCCTGCGTGGCCTGGATACCGACAAGGAAGTGCTGACCGAGACCCACCTGCAGCCGGCTACCCCGGAAGAGATCGCCGGTACCGTCGCGGTGATGGGCGGTGAAGACTGGCAGATGTGGATCGACGCGCTCGCCGATGCCGGCGTGCTGGCCAACGGCTGCACCACCACCGCCTTCACCTACGTGGGCGAAGAGATCACCCAGGCGATCTACTGGAATGGCTCGATCGGTGCGGCCAAGAAGGACCTGGACACCAAGGTGCTGGGCCTGCGCGAGAAGCTGGCCAAGATCGGTGGCGATGCACGCGTATCGGTGCTGAAGGCGGTGGTGACCCAGGCCAGCTCGGCCATTCCGACCATGCCGCTGTACCTGTCGCTGCTGTTCAAGGTGATGAAGGAAAAGGGCACCCACGAAGGCTGCATCGAACAGCTGGACGTGCTGTACGACATCCTCTACGGCGGCAAGGCCGACGGCGTGGCGATCGATCGCCTGCGCCACGACCTGGTCGATGGCGATGGCCGCACCGTTGCGCTGATCGATGAGGAAGGCCGCCTGCGCGCCGATTACAAGGAAATGGCCGCAGATGTGCAGGGCAGGGTGGTCGCGCTGTGGCCGCAGGTGACCAACGAGAACCTGTACGAGATCAGCGACCTGGCCGGCTACAAGGCCGACTTCCTGCGCCTGTTCGGCTTCGGCGTGGAGGGCGTGGACTACGAGGCCGACGTCAATCCGGACGTGAAGATCGAAAATCTGGTCGACATGACCTGATCAACGAAAAGGCCGGCGAACGCCGGTCTTCTCGTTTGTGTAGAGCCGAGCCATGCTCGGCTGCTCTTCGCTTGAGTCCCGCAGCCGAGCGTGGCTCGGCTCTACAGAGAGGCGTCACCCGAACTCGAAGCCCATCTCCGGCAGCGCCGGGCCGACGAAGTCGCCCTGCACGTAATCCACGCCGGCACTGAACAGCAGCGTCATCGAGTTGGCATCGCTGACGAACTCGGCAATGGTGCGGATACCCGCTTCCTGTGCGCGCGCGGTGATCTGGCTGATGCGGTCGATGTTCTCGCGCGTGGCGGCCAGGTCGCTGGTGAAGCCCCGGTCCAGCTTGAGGAACTGCGGCTGGAAGTGGGCCAGCAGCTGGAATGAATCCAGCCCCGAACCGAACTGCTCCAGGCCGATGCGGCAGCCCAGCGGCGCCACTTCGGCTAGGAACTGCTGCGCACTGCGCAGGTGGGTGAAAACCTTCGCTTCCGGCGCATGCAGCCACAGCCGTTCGCCGGGCACGCCCTGTGCCTGCAGTTCGCGGCGCAGCGTGGCGATCATCTGCGGGTCGTCGAACGATTCCGGCGTCACCTTCACCAGCACCTGGGTGGCGTTGCCTTCGCGTGCGCGCTGGCCGAGCACCGCGATGGCCTGCGAGACCACCCAGCGATTGATGTCGGCCAGCAGGCCGTGTTCCTCGGCGATGCCCAGGAACGCGGTCGGGCTCAGCAGCTCGCCATTGTTCTCCAGGCGCAGGTAGGCCTCGTACAGCTCCAGTGGCTCGCCCTGCAGGTTCAGCACCGGCTGGTAGTGCAGCTGGAAGCCGTCGCCGGCCAGCGCCTCGCGGATGCGCGCAACCCAGCGCTGTACGCGTTCTTCCTCGACACGGTCGGCGGCAGCCGGGTCGAAGATGCGGCAGGTGTTGCCCAGTTCGGCGGCGGCCTGGGTGCAGTCGCTGGCGCGCGCCAGCACCTGGCCGATGCTGGCGATCTTCTCGCCCACCTGCACGCCACCGATGCTGACCGTCACCGTGGCCGAGCGTGCGCCGATGCTGAAGACATGTGCGGCATAGGCTTCGCGGATGCGCTCGGCCAGCGCCACGGTCTGCGCGTAGGGCCCGGCCTGCAGCACGGCGAAATTGTGTTCGCCGAAGCGGGCCAGTTGCGCGTCCTCGCCGACCACCTCGGCCAGCAGGGCGGCGAGAGCGCCGATCAGGATGTCGGCCGACGCCAAGCCGATATCCGGCAGCAGGCGCGCGTAGTGGTCAGGCTCGATCAGCAGCAGGCCGAACTGACCCTCGCTGCGCCCGGCCTGGGCCACCGCGCTTTCCAGCTGCAGCATGAAGGTCGGGCGATTGAGCAGGCCGGTGACCTGGTCGCGCTGGCGCAGGTCCTCGACCTCGCGTGCCAGCTCGGGGTCGAACTCCATGCGGCGGCGGAGCACCACCTGCAGGCAGGACTCGCCCTCGTAGGTGGCCGCGGCAAATTCCATCGTCGCCGGGAAGGAGCTGCCGTCCTCGTGGCGCGCGTCGAGCTGGTACTGCGGCGGCGGCGCCTCGCCACGGCTGAGGCCTTTGAGCAGCTGTTTGAAGCCCTCCACGTGCTGGGCGGCGACCATGTCCAGCAGCGAAATGCCTTCGATGTCCTCGAAATGCTCGTAGCCGAACATCTCCAGATAGGCGTCGTTGGCGCGGATGTGCATGCCTTCATGCACATAGGCGATGGGGTCGCGCGAGGAGGCGATCAGCGCGTCGCAGCGGCGCTCGGTCTCGCGCATCTGCGCCTCGATCCGGCGCAGGCCGCGACGCGCCTGCAGGTCGACCCACTGGTCGCGGACCACGGCGAGCAGATGCTCGGGGCGCTGGCGCAGGGCGAGGGCGCGGATGCCATGGCTGCTGGCCTGCACCAGTTCGTCCTCGTCGATGCGCTCGGCCAGCAGCACCAGCGGGATGTCCTTGCCGCTGGCGGCGATGTGCTGGGCCGCCAGCTGCAGCGGGATGCCCTGCGAAGGCGAGGCCAGCACCAGGTCGATGGCCTGGCTGGTCAGCACCTGGGCCAGCTCGGCCGCATCCTGCGGGCGCCACGGGCGTACCGCGATGCCGCTGTTGCGCAGGGTGCTGACGATGGCTTCGGCATTCTCGCCGCTGTCATCGACGATCAGCAGGCGGATGGTGATGTCGTTCGCGTTCTGCATGCACTGCTCCCCAATCTGCGAATCTAGATACACGATGCGCGGCGAACCGTCCATGCGCGCACCCCTGGCGCGCGTCGAACGGCGAAGTGGTTCACACCACGCCGCCCGCTGCGTGGCCGCTGGCCCAGGCCCATTGGAAGTTGTAGCCGCCCAGCCAGCCGGTCACGTCCAGCACCTCGCCAACGAAGTGCAGGCCGGGCACGCGCTTGGATTCCATCGTCGAGGATGACACTTCGGCGGTGTCCACGCCGCCCAGGGTGACCTCGGCGGTGCGGTAGCCTTCGGTGCCGCTGGCCACCAGCGGGAATGCGCCCAGCAGCTGCGCGGCCTGGCGCAGCACCGGCTCGTCCAGCTGGCGCACGGGCCGGTCGGGCAGCCAGTGCTCGCACAGGCGTTGCGCCAGCCGCTTCGGCAGTACCTCGCCCAGCACCGTGCGCAGCTCGGCGGCCGGGCGGTCGCGCTTCATCTGGCGCAACCACTCGCCGGCATCCTGGCCCGGCAACAGGTCCAGCTCCAGCGCATCGCCGGGCTGCCAGAACGACGAAATCTGCAGGATGGCCGGGCCGCTTACGCCACGGTGGGTCAGCAGCATGAAGTTCTGGAAACTCTTTCCGTTGCAGCGCGCCTCGATCGGCAGTGCGACGCCGCTGAGGTCGGCCAGCCGCTCCTGGTGCTTGCCGCTGAGGGTCAGCGGCACCAGCCCGGCGCGGGTCGGCAGTACCTGGTGGCCGAACTGGCGGGCCACCTCATAGCCAAAGCCGCTGGCCCCCATGCTGGGAATCGACAGGCCACCGGTGGCAACCACCAGCGAGGCGCAATGGAACAGGCCCTGGGTGGTGTGCACGCGGAAACCATCGCTGCCGTGCTCGATGCGCTGCACGCTGCACTCGGTACGGATCTGTACGCCGGCCGCCTGGCACTCGTCCACCAGCATCTTCACGATCTGCTTGGACGAGATATCGCAGAACAGCTGCCCCAGTTCCTTTTCGTGATAGGCGATGCCGTGCTTGTGCACCAGCTCGATGAAATGCCAGGGCGTGTAGCGGGCCAGCGCCGACTTGCAGAAGTGCGGGTTGGCCGACAGGAAGTTGGCCGGGGTGGTGCCGGTGTTGGTGAAGTTGCAGCGGCCACCGCCGGACATCAGGATCTTCTTGCCGACCTTGTTGGCATGGTCGATCACCTGCACCTGGCGGCCGCGCTGGCCGGCAGTGATCGCGGTCATCAGCCCGGCTGCGCCGGCACCGATGACCACCACATCGCAACGGATGGTGCTCATGCCTTGGCGCGCTTGCGCCAGTCCGGGATCACGTCGAGCTGGATCTGGTCGTTGAGCAGCTGCACTTCGCCGTCCTGGATCAGCACGCTCCAACGCATGGCACGCTGGATCTGCTGGCCCCAGCGCTCGACGAATTCGCCGTCCAGAGCGACCACCGAAAGATTGTCGAAGCGCGCCAGGCCCTTGCCCTGCTTGCTCCACCAGATCTCCGAGGCGTTGCCGCCGTAGTTGACCACCTGCACCTGGCGGCTGCGATTGCTGGCCTTGCGGATGCGCGATTCGTCCGGGTGGCCCAGGTCGATCCACTGCAGGATGTCGCCGGTGTAGTCGTGTTCCCACAGATCGGGCTCGTCATCGGTACTCAGGCCGCGGCCGAACTCCAGGCGATCGCCGGCGTTCAGCGCGAAGGCGAGCAGGCGCACCATCAGGCGCTCGTCGGTCTCGGACGGATGCTGGGCCAGGGTCAGGTTGTGGGTCGCGTAGTAGCCGCGATCCATGTCGCTGATCTGCAGTTCGGCCTTGCGGATGGTGGCGGTAAGAGCCATGGGGGATCCGTGGACTAAAGAGGACAATGATAGAGGTTTGCTCCGGGGGTGTCCGTGGCCGGACTGTCTGCGCACCGTCAACGGTGGCACTCTTGCGCTCTTTCCCGTGGCCGGAGTGGACGCCATGAGCTTGATGAGCTTGCCCAGCCGGTTGCAGCTGCCGCCCGGCCCCTGGGCCACCCTGCTGGATGGCCTGTGTGCACGTTTTCCGCGCATCGCGCGCGCGCAATGGCAGGATCGCTTCGCGCGCGGCCGCGTGCTGGACGCACAGGGCAGGGCGCTCACTGCGGACATGCCCTGGCAGGTCGGGCTGGACATCCAGTACTTCCGCGAGGTGGCCGACGAACCGGTGATCCCCTTCACCGAAACCATCGTCCATCTGGATGCGCACCTGCTGGTGGCCGACAAGCCGCATTTCCTGCCGGTGACACCGGCGGGCGGGCATGTACGCGAGACGCTGCTGGCGCGACTGGTCGCCCGCACCGGCAATGCCGATCTGGTGCCGCTGCACCGGCTGGATCGGCTGACGGCCGGGTTGGTGCTGTTCTCGACCCAGCGTGCGTCGCGCGATGCTTACCAGCGCCTGTTCCGTGAGCGGCGCATCGAAAAGACCTATGAGGCCTTGGCACCGGCGCTGCCGGGGCGGGAGTTTCCGCTGCAGCGGTGCAGCCGCCTGGTGCCGGGCGAGCCGTTCTTCCGCATAACCGAAGTGCCCGGCGAGGCCAATGCGCGCAGCCGGATCGAGCTGATCGAGGCCGAAGGGCCGATCTGGCGCTACCGGCTGCTGCCGGAAACCGGCCGCAAGCATCAGCTGCGCGTGCACATGGCCATGCTGGGGGCGCCGATCATGGGTGACGACCTGTACCCGCAGCTTCGGCAACGGGCACCGGACGTAGCCGAGGCGCCGCTGCAGCTGCTGGCGCGGGCCCTGGCTTTCGATGACCCGTTGAGTGGTGCACGACGGATGTTCAGCAGCGGCCGCAGCCTGAGCCTTCCGGCTTAGGGCGGCCAGGCGCTCAGCGGGCCGGGCGTCGCGCCAGCCAGCGGTCCAGCTCGGCGGCGAACAGCTGCCGGTCGCGGGGGCCCAGGGGCGGCGGTCCGCCGGTCTGGACCCCGGCGCCGCGCAGTTCCTCCATGAAATTGCGCATCGACAGTCGCTCGGCCATGTTGTTCGGTGTGTACAACTGGCCGCGCGGGTTCAGCGCGACGGCCTGCTTCTCCAGCACCAGCGCGGCCAGCGGGATGTCCTGGGTGACCACCAGGTCCCCCGCGGCGACCCGCTCGACGATGGCGCTGTCGGCCACGTCCAGCCCCTGCGGCACCTGGATCGAGCGCAGCCAGCGCGAGGGCGGGGTGCGGATCCACTGGTTGGCGACCAGGGTCAGTTCGATCCCGACCCGTTCAGCCGCACGGAACAGGATGTCGCGGATGACGGTCGGACAGGCGTCCGCATCCACCCAGATGCGGGGAGAGGCGTGTTCAGCGGGGATTTCAGCTTCAGTCATTTACCCAGTGTAGGGTAGGAAAAACCTGAATGGGGACTCGGAGTTAGCCGCGAGAGGCTGCCAACCCTTGTCACGCCTAGCGGGTGACGTATTCCCATGAACGTCGGGGCTATCGCTTTTTGCAGAAAACACGCGTATCGTGCGACCCACTGTGTTTGCTAGGGTCACCGTGAATCGTGGCCTGGTGCAGTTGATCTCACGATCCGCTCATCGATCCGCTTTACCAACGCCTGCAACTCAGTCTCGGCCCCGATACCCGGTGGCTGCGATTTTTTTCAACATGTGTTTCAGGAGTTAGTAAAAATGTCTGAACGTCAGACCGGTACCGTCAAGTGGTTCAACGACGCCAAGGGCTTCGGCTTCATCACCCCGGAAAGCGGCCCGGACCTGTTCGTGCACTTCCGCGCGATCCAGGGCACCGGCTTCAAGACCCTGCAGGAAGGCCAGAAGGTTACCTTCATCGCCGTCCAGGGTCAGAAGGGCATGCAGGCTGACCAGGTGCAGGCGGTCTAATCCGTCTGCTACCGTTGGGTAGCCAGAACGCCGGAAGCGAAAGCTTCCGGCGTTTTTTATTGCCCGCCTTTTTTTTGTAGAGTCGAGCCATGCTGGACTGCGCCCAAAGACAGTCGAGCATGGCTCGACTCTACAAAGGACATGCAGCCGGCGCGGTACGATGCGCGTCTCCCCAAGGGATCACCCCCATGCGCATCGTCCACCATCTGGAAAACTCCCGTTCGCTGCGCGTGCTGTGGATGCTGGAGGAGCTGGGGTTGGACTACGAACTGCGCCGCTATCCGCGCGATCCGAAGACGCTGCTGGCGCCGCCGGAACTGCGCAACGTGCATCCGCTCGGCAAGTCTCCGGTACTGCAGGATGGTGAGCTGGTACTGGCCGAGTCCGGCGCGATCCTCGACTACCTCGCTGACCGTTACGACACGCAACGCCAGCTGTCGCCGTCACCAATGCCGGCCGACGGGGCCGAACGCATCGCTTACCGCTACTGGCTGCACTACGCCGAAGGCTCGGCGATGCCACCGTTGCTGCTAACCCTGGTGATGGGCCGCATACGCAACGCGCCGATGCCGTTCTTCGCGCGCCCGATCGCACGCAGCATTGCCGACAAGGCCGAGCGCGGCTTCATCGGCCCGCAGCGGCGCCTGCACCTGGACTGGATGGAGCGCCGCCTGGCCGAAAGCCCGTGGTTTGCCGGCGAGCGTTTCAGTGCGGCCGACATCCAGATGAGCTTCCCGATCCAGGCCGCTGCCGCGCGCGGTGGTGGCCTGGACGACAAACCGGCACTGCGTGGCTTCCTCAAGCGTATCGGTGAACGCCCGGCCTACCAGCGTGCCGAGGCCCACGGCGGCCACCTGCAGGCGCTCGGCGGCAATTGAGGAAGGCGGCCGTCGCCCTCATCTCCAGCACCATGGATACCGACACTCCCCGTTTCGACAACCGCCTGCTGCACACCCTGCCGGGCGACCCCGAATCCAGCCCGCGCAGGCGCGAAGTGCTGGGCGCTGCCTGGTCGCCCGTGATGCCGACCCCGGTGACGGCGCCCACGCTGTTGGCCTGGGCGCCGGACGTCGCCGAAATGCTTGGCTTCGATACCGCTGAAGTCGAAAGCGAAGGTTTCGCGCAGGTATTCGGCGGCAATGCGCTGTACGCCGGCATGCAACCGTGGGCAGCCAACTACGGTGGCCATCAGTTTGGCCACTGGGCCGGCCAGCTCGGCGACGGGCGTGCGATTTCGCTGGGTGAGCTGGTTGCGCCGGGTGGCCAGCACTGGGAGCTGCAGTTGAAGGGGGCCGGGCCAACGCCGTACTCGCGGGGGGCCGATGGACGGGCAGTGCTGCGCTCATCGATCCGCGAATTCCTGTGCAGCGAGGCGATGCATCACCTTGGCGTGCCGACTACGCGCGCGTTGTCACTGGTCGGCACCGGTGAGGACGTGGTGCGCGACATGTTCTATGACGGCCATCCGCGTGCCGAGCCAGGCGCCATCGTATGCCGGGTCTCGCCGTCGTTCCTGCGCTTCGGTTCGTTCGAACTGCCGGCCTCGCGCGGTGAAACCGCCCTGCTGCAGCAGCTGGTGGATGCCTGCATCGCCCGCGACTTCCCCGAACTGCAAGGGCAGGGCGAGGCGCTGTACGGCGACTGGTTCGCGCAGATCGCGGTGCGCACGGCCGAGATGATCGCGCACTGGATGCGTGTCGGCTTCGTGCACGGCGTGATGAACACCGACAACCTGTCCGTGCTCGGTGTGACGCTGGATTACGGCCCCTATGGCTGGGTCGAGGACTTCGATCCGGACTGGACGCCGAACACCACCGACGCCCAGGGGCGCCGCTACCGCTTCGGCACCCAGCCGCAGGTGGCGTACTGGAACCTGGGCCGATTGGCGCAGGCGCTGTCGCCGCTGTTCGCCGATGTCGCACCGCTGCAGGCAGGCCTGGCGGCTTACCAGTCCACGTTCGTGGCCTGCACGCGTCGCGATGCTGCAGCGAAGCTGGGGCTGGCTGCTGCCGACGGTGATGACCTGCAGCTCTACCAGCGCTGGCAACAGCTGATGCAGGAGGGCGCAATGGACATGACCCTGGCATGGCGCGCACTGATGCGCATCGACCCGGCGGCAGCAGATGCGACGGTTCTTGACGCGGTGTACTACGACGAGGCGCGGCGACAGGCAGTGCAGGCACCGCTGCAGCACTGGCTGCAGGACTACGCAGCGCGCCTGCGCCGCGATCCGCTGGCGGCCAGCGAACGCCAGGCGAAGATGGCAGCGGCCAACCCGCTGTACGTGCTGCGCAACTGGCTGGCCCAGGAAGCGATCGACCGCGCAGAGCAGGGGGATCTCGGCGGCGTCCATGCACTGCAGGACGTGCTGCGCGACCCGTACACCGAGCGTGCCGGCCTGGAACACTTCGCTGGCAAGCGCCCGGCGTGGGCCGACAATCGCGCCGGTTGCTCGATGCTGTCCTGCAGTTCCTGAGGGTGGGTTTCGGCAGGGCTGCGCCCTGCACCTGCGGAGGCCAGATCAACAGCCAGAGCAAAAGCGGATTCCGTGGTTTGGCGGGGCGGTGTCGGAGTGCGGGGACGCTGCAAGTACGTCCCTGTAAGCTTGGCAGCCGCATCCATGCGGCTGACACCCCGCACTCCGACACCGCCCCACCTCCGACAGATTCCCGCGGCTGTGGGTAGGTGTCGACCTTGGTCGACACATCTGTCAGATATCGAATGAAATTCCGGGGTCAGATCCGTTTTCCTTCGTAAAACGGATCTGACCCCATGAGCAATTCCGACAGGTCGCAGGAATCTGTCGAAGGCGGGGTGGGTCCGGTTGCGGGGGCGTGAACGCCATGGATGGCGCGACCGAGCCTACGCGGACGTATCTACGGCGTCCCCCGCAACCGGGCCCGCCCCGCCATCCCTCGGGATGCAGGCAGTTGCAGTTGCAGTTGCTGTTGAGGTTGCCGGCCAGCGGCCGGCACTACCGCAGGTGCCGGGCGCAGCCCGGCCGGACACCACCAACAGGCAGGCGGCGCCCGGAACAGGTACCCTATGCCGCCATCAGATAGCCAATGTGACATGACCGACGCCATCGTCGCTCCGCAGTGGGCCTCCCGCCTGCGCGACATCGCCGACTTCCCCAAGCCCGGCATCCTGTTCAAGGACATCATGCCGCTGCTCGCCCATGGCGAGGATTTCCGCGGCGCGATCACCGCGATGGCCGACCGTTGGCGCGACCAGAAGCTGGACGCAGTGGTCGGCATCGAATCGCGTGGGTTCATCCTCGGTGCCGCGATGGCGCTGGAGCTGGGCGTCGGCTTCGTGCCGGTGCGCAAGCCGGGCAAGCTGCCGGGCCAGGTCCTGCGCGAAGAATACACGCTGGAATACCGCAGCGACTGCATCGAAGTGCATGCCGATGCGCTGCCGGCTGGCGCCCGCGTGGTGATCATCGACGACGTGCTGGCCACCGGCGGCACGCTGGTCGCTGCGCTGTCGCTGGTGCGCCGCCTGGGCGTTGAAGTGGTCGGCGCCGGTGTACTGGTCGAACTGGACGGCCTCGGAGGTCGCGCCCGCTGGGAATCGGACCTGCCGCTGCACACCGAACTGGTGTTCTGACCGAAGGGTGGGTGCCAACCAGGGTTGGCACCTGCCAGCGTGAATGGCCGGGAGCCGGTCGTTGCCAACCTTGGTTGGCAGCACTTTTCGCGACGGGTGCCATGGACGGGCCAACCAAGGTTGGCCGCTACCAGGCCAGATCGTTACCAACCGTGGTTGGCAACGCTGCTTCAATCACATCATCCGCACGCGGAAACGACGGCCCTTGATCTTGCCGGCTTCCAGCTTGGCCACGGCCTTGTTGGCCTGCTCACGCGCGATCGCCACATAGGAGCGGGTCGGGAAGATCGCGATCTTGCCGATGAACTTGCTCGACAGGCCGGCATCACCGGTCAGCGCACCGAGGATGTCGCCCGGGCGCAGCTTGTCGGTCTTGCCACCGTCGATGCGCAGCGTGCGCATCGCGGCCTGCGGCAGTTCGGCCGGGCGCGAGGTTGCCAGCGGCGTCTTCTGCCAGTCCAGCGGCTGCCCCATCTGCGCTTCGATGGCGTCGGCGCGGGTCTTCTCGCGGCCGGCCACCAGGCTGATCGCCAGGCCGCTGGCACCGGCGCGCCCGGTACGGCCCACGCGGTGCTGGTAGCTCTCCACGTCGGTCGGCAGTTCGTAGTTGATCACCGCCGCCAGCTCTTCCACGTCCAGGCCGCGCGCGGCGACGTCGCTGGCGACCAGCACGTTGCAGCTGCGGTTGGCCAGCAGCAACAGCACTTCCTCGCGGTCGCGCTGCTCCATGTCGCCATGCAGGGCCAGTGCGGAGAAGCCGAACTGCTGCAGCGAGTTGGCCACTTCGTCCACGTCCTTGCGGGTGTTGCAGAACACGACCGCCGATTCCGGCGTGTACTTGAGCAGCAGGCCGGCCAGCGCCTTCTGGCGGTGCGCCGGTTCCACCTCGCAGAACAGGTGGCGGATGGCGGGGGCCTGGTCGGCGCCTTCCACGGTCACTTCCACCGCGTCGCGCAGCAGGTCACGCGCCATGGCGCGGATGCTGTCGGGGAAGGTGGCGGAGAACAGCAGGCTCTGGCGATCCTTGTGGGTGCGGCCGGCGATCTCGCGGATCGGCTCCTCGAAGCCCATGTCGAGCATGCGGTCGGCCTCGTCCAGCACCAGCGTGCGCACCGCGCCCAGGTTCAGCGCGCGCTTGCGTGCCAGCTCCTGCACGCGGCCGGGCGTCCCGACCACCACATGCGGATCGTGGCCTTCAAGCGACGCCAGCTGCGGGCCCAGCGGCACGCCGCCCACCAGCAGCAACAGCTTCAGGTTGGGGATGCCGGTGGCCAGCTTGCGGATCTGCTTGCCGACCTGGTCGGCCAGTTCGCGGGTCGGGCACAGCACCAGCGCCTGCACGCGGATCAGGCTGGGGTCGATGGACTGCAGCAGGCCAAGGCCGAAGGCGGCGGTCTTGCCGCTGCCGGTGGGTGCCTGTGCGATCACATCACGGCCATCGAGGATGGCCGGCAGGCTCTGCGCCTGCACGGGGGTGAGGGTGGTGTAGCCGAGGGCATCCAGGCCGGGCTGCAGGGCCGGGCTCAGCGGCAGGGTCGAGAAGTCAGTCATGGCGCATTGTACCTGCCTGCGCGGCCGGTCCCGCCTGATCGGATGGGGTCGAATCCCTTTCCGCAGGAAAGGGCTCTGACCCCATCGGAGTCGTCATCCACGCAGGGCGTGAATACACCGGGGGGCATCCACGCATGGCGTGGATCTACGGGTGGATGCCGACCTGGGTCGGCACGCTCCTGCTCAGCCAAGCACCGCCAGTACACCCTGATGGATCGCCAGGCCACCGAACAGCAGCCAGGCGAACAGGATCAGCGCCAGCAGCAGCGGCTTCAGCCCGGCCTGGCGCAGCGCCGAGACGTGGGTGGTCAGGCCCAGCGCGGCCATCGCCATCGCCAGCAGCACGGTATCCAGCTGCACCAGCCCCGCCTGCAGGCCCGCCGGCAGCAGATGCAGCGAGTTGAACCCGGCCACCGCCACGAAACCAAAAGCGAACCACGGCACCACGATGCGCGCCTTGCTGCCGTCGGCGCTGGCCTTGCCGCCACGCGCCAGCCACAGCGACAGCGCGACCAGGAACGGCGCCAGCAGCATCACCCGCACCATCTTGGTGATCACCGCCGTGTCGGCCGCTGCTTCGTTGACCGCGCGGCCTGCCGCCACCACCTGTGCCACTTCATGCACCGTCGCACCGGTGAACAGGCCGTACTGCCGCGCGTCCATTGCCAGCCAGCCGTGCGACTGCACCAGTGCATACAACGCCGGGTAAAGGAACATCGCCAGCGTGCCGAACACCACCACCGTAGAGACCGCGACGGTGACCTGCGCAGCGCGGCCGCGCACCACCGGCTCGGCGGCCATCACCGCCGCCGCGCCGCAGATCGCGCTGCCGGCGCCGATCAGCATCGCCGCTTCGCGCTCCAACTTGAACACGCGCATGCCCAGCCAGCAGGCCAGCCCGAAGGTGCTGGCGACCACCAGCACGTCCATCAGCACGCCGGCCACGCCGACGTGGCCGATGTCCTGGAAGGTCAGGCGCAGGCCGTACAGCACGATGCCGGCGCGCAGCAGCCAGTGCTTGGAGAAGCCGACACCGGCCGCGCTGCTCGGCGCCAGCCGCGGGTAAAGGGTGTTGCCGACCACGATGCCGGCGACGATGGCCACGGTCAGCGCGCTCAGGCCATGCGCCTGGAGCCAGGGAAGCTCGGCCAGGTACAGCGACGCCGCCGCGATCAGGCCCACCAGCAGCAGGCCGGGCAGGCGCGGCTGCCAGCGTTGGCGCAGGGCGGGCAGGGACCAGGAGGAGAGAGCGGTGGCGTTCATGGCGCGACAGGACTGGAGTGATGGGCCAAGCGTGCGCCTGTGTCACTGACCTGTAAAACGAATAATATGGGTGAGACCTACCTATAAAGCGGGTACATTCGATGCGCCTGACCTTGCGCCAGCTGCAGGTGTTCGTCGCCATCGCCGACCATGGCACCACCACTGCCGCCGGCCAGGCCGTCGCGCTCTCGCAGTCGGCCAGCAGCGCCGCCCTGCAGGAGCTGGAGGCGCACTTCGGCACCCCGCTGTTCGACCGCATCGGCCGCCGCCTGGCCCTGAACGGGCACGGCCGCGCGCTGCTGGAGCCGGCGCGCACCTTGCTGGTCAACGCCGCCGATCTGGAGCGGCAGCTGGCCGCCGGCGGCGACCCGTCGCAGGGCGCACCGCTGCGGCTGGTGCTGGCCGCCAGTACCACCATCGGCAACTACCTGCTGCCGCCACGCATCGCCGAACTGCTGCGGCAGGCGCCGCAGGCCGAGGTCGATCTGCGCATCGACAACAGTGCCGGCGTGGTCGCCGCGGTACAGCGCCTGGACGTCGACGCCGGCCTGATCGAAGGCCCGTGCCATGAGCGTGGCCTGCAGGTGACCGCCTGGCAGCAGGACCCACTGGTGATCGTGGCTGCCGCCGATGCCCGCGCACGCTGGTCGCTGGATGAACTGCGCCGCGCACGCTGGCTGCTGCGTGAGCCTGGCTCCGGCACCCGCGAAGCCGTGGAACAGGCCCTGCTGCCGCACCTGCGTGGCTTCGCGCAGACCCTGCAGCTGGGCAATACCGAAGCGATCAAGCAGGCCGCCATCGCCGGCCTCGGCCTGGCCTGTCTGTCGCGCCACGCGCTGGAAGAGCCGCTGGCCCTGGGCCGCCTGCGCGTGCTCGAGACTCCGCTGCCGGCCCTGCAGCGCACCCTGTGGCTGGTGCGCCACCCCGGCAAGCAATGGCTGCCGGGGTTGCAGGCGTTGCTGGGGGAGGTGGGGTAGCCATCAGATTTCCAGTCGACTCCATCCATCGACCCTTCTTGTAGCGCTCATCCACGCATCGCGTGGATCTACCGTGTCGACCAAGGTCGACACCCACCAGAGCAGAATGTAGTTCCGACAGATTGCAGGAATCTGTCGAAGGCGGGATGGGTCCGGTGGCGGGGGTGTCCGCGGCATGGATGCCGCGGCCAAGCCCCCAGGGACGGGTTTACGGCGTCCCCCGCGACCGGACCCATCCCGCCATCCCACAGGAAACCAGCTTTTGACGTTGCCGTTGAGGTTGCCGGCCAGCGGCCGGCACTACCGCGGGTGCCGGGTGCAACCCGGCCGACGCCCCCAACCCGTACAATATCCGGATGCCTCTGATTACTCTGCAGAACGTCGACTTCAGCGTCGGCGGCCCGTTGTTGCTGGAAAAGGCCGAACTGTCGATCGAGCCGGGCGAACGCATCGCCCTGATCGGCCGCAACGGCGCCGGCAAATCCACCCTGCTCAAGCTGCTGTCCGGCGACCACAAGCCCGATGACGGCGAAGTCCGCGTGCAGCAGGGCGTGCGCGTCACCCGCCTGGAGCAGGAAGTGCCACACGGCGCCGCCGGCTCGGTGTTCGACGTCGTTGCCGATGGTCTCGGTGAACTGGGCCAGTGGCTGGCCGAGTTCCACCATCTCAGCCATGCCGAGGTCTTCGATGGCGAAGCGCTCGGCAACGTGCAGGCCAAGATCGACGCCGCCAACGGCTGGGGCCTGGACCAGCGCGTCAGCGAAACGCTGACCAAGCTCGACCTCGACGGCGATGCCGAATTCGGCCGCCTGTCCGGCGGCATGAAGCGCCGCGTGCTGCTGGCCCGTGCACTGGTCTCCAGCCCGGACGTGCTGCTGCTGGACGAACCGACCAACCACCTGGACATCGAAGCCATCGACTGGCTCGAAGCGTTCCTGAAGGGCTGGAGCGGCAGCGTGGTGTTCGTCACCCATGACCGCCGCTTCCTGCGTGCGCTGGCCACCCGCATCGTCGAGATCGATCGCGGCCAGGTCACCAGCTGGCCGGGCGACTGGGCCAACTACGAGCGCCGCCGCGAGGAACGCCTCAATGCGCAGGCGCAGGAAAATGCCCGCTTCGACAAGCTGCTGGCGCAGGAAGAAGTCTGGATCCGCCAAGGCATCAAGGCCCGTCGTACCCGCGACGAGGGCCGCGTGCGCCGCCTCAAGGCGATGCGCACCGAACGCTCGCAGCGCCGCGACCTCAGCGGTAACGTCAAGATGGAAGCCGCGCAGGGCGTCAGCTCCGGCAAGAAGGTCATCGACGTCAAGGACATTTCGTTCGCCTTCGGCGAGCGCACCATGGTCCGCGATTTCACCACCACCATCCTGCGTGGCGACCGCATCGGCCTGATCGGCCCCAACGGCAGCGGCAAGACCACGCTGCTGAAGCTGCTGCTGGGTGAACTGCAGCCGGCCAAGGGAGAGGTCAATGCGGGCACCAACCTGCAGATCGCCTATTTCGACCAGTACCGCGCGGTGCTGCGCGAAGACTGGAGCGCGATCGAGAACGTGGCCGAAGGCCGCGATTTCCTCGAGTTCAACGGCAAGCGCAAGCACGTGCATGCCTACCTGCAGGACTTCATGTTCACCCCCGAGCGCGCGCGTGCGCCGATCACCCGCCTGTCCGGTGGCGAGCGCAACCGCCTGCTGCTGGCCAAGCTGTTCGCGCAGCCGTCCAACCTGCTGGTGATGGACGAACCGACCAACGACCTCGACGTGGAAACCCTGGAGCTGCTGGAAGAGCTGCTGGGCGAGTACACCGGTACGCTGCTGCTGGTCAGCCACGACCGTGACTTCATCGACAACGTGGTGACCTCCACGCTGGTGATGGAAGGCGACGGCGTGATCGGCGAGTACGTCGGTGGCTACAGCGACTGGCAGCGCTATGCGGCCAGCGTGGCTGCGCCTGCCGCGGCCCCGGCTGCCAAGCCGGCGACTGCTGCACCGGCCGCTGCTGCGGCCGCGACTTCCGCAGCCCCCAAGCGCAAGCTGGCGTACAAGGAAGCGCGCGAGCTGGAGCAGCTGCCAAAGACCATCGAGAAGCTGGAAGGCGATGTCGAAGGGCTGACCTCGGCGATGAACGACCCATCGTTCTACACCCGCAGCAGTGCTGAAGTGACGGCGCACACCCAGCAGCTGGCCAAGGTGCAGGCCGAACTGGATGCCGCTTACGCGCGCTGGGAAGAGCTGGAAGGCTGAGCGTTGACCGGCGCCAGCGATCGCGCCGATTGATGTAGAGCCGAGCCCACGCTCGGCTCAGCAGATCCACGCCATGCGTGGATATCCGGAATCTGTGCGGACCAACGGTCCGCACCTACCAAGCGACGGTCCGCACCGACCGGGGGGGGGGCGGCCGTCATTTGACCCCGTGCAGATCCCGCAGCTGGCTCGGCCGGCTGCCGAAGTACGCCGCCAGATCGGCGATGTCCTGATCACTCAGGTCCTTCGCCTGCGGCGTCATCAGCGCATGCTGGCGGTCACCGGCGCGGTAGGCCTGCAGCGCGTGCGCCAGGTAGTCACCGTACTGCCCACCCAGCTTCGGATAGGTCGGATCGATCGGCGCATTGCCGTCGGCCCCATGGCAGTCGATGCAGCTCTGGTTGGTGGCTTTGCCCTTCACCTTGGCGCGGGCCTCACCGGCGGCCTCGCGACCTGCCGGCAGGCCGGCGGAGGACGATGAACCGTGCTCGCCGCTGGCATGGCCCGGGTCGGCGGCCGATTTTTCGCTGTTTTCCACCTGCGACTGTGAGCAGGCGGCCAGCAGCAGGGCAACGGACAGGGCGATGGCGTGACGCATCGGATGCGCGGCTTTCGACATGGGCGGGCCTTACTTGACGGTGGACAGGTAAACAGAGAGATCGGCGATCTCCTGTTCGCTGAAACTCATCGACTGCGCCTGCATCGTCGGATGCCGGCGCTTGCCCTGGCGGTACTCGGTCAGGGCCTGGGCCAGGTACTGCTGGGTCTGGCCGCCGATCTTCGGCACCCGGTAACTGGGGTAGGCGTTCTTGTAGCCGGTGATCCCGTGGCAGCCCTGGCAGGTGTAGGCCAGGACGCGGCCATTGTCGAAGTTGCCGGTGGGTGCGGCGGGCGCTGGCGCAACGGCGGGAGCCGGGGCCGGGGCGGGTGTGGCAGGAGCAGGAGCGGGCTGTGCGGCGGCCCCAAGGGGCAGGAGGACGGCCAGAGCGAGACAAGCGGCGAGCGGCTGCGGGCGCATGGTGTCGTTTCCGGGGATTCGGGTCTGGTCGTTCCGGCGTGGGGTACGGAACGACCCGAGTATAGCCTCAGGTTTCATCTAGCTGAAATGGGGTCGGGCCGACCGGCGGCGTGAAGGCACCATGACCTTTGGGATATGGTGTTGCCGTGAAGTGGTGCATTACTTTGCTACCACACCTGTCCACGCATCCTTCAGGGACCCGACGATGTCGCACCCAACCTTCCTGTCCGGCCGTCGCAGCGGAATCTGCGCTGCCGCACTGCTGATCTCCACCTCCCTGCTGCTGGGCGGTTGCGCCGCAGGGCCCAATTCCGAAGCCAAGGCTGCCGAGACCAAGGAGGAGAAGAAGGTCGACGCAGTCCCGGTCGAAGTGGCGGTGGCCAGCCATCGTGCCGTCGCGGCCAGCTACACCGGCACTGCCGCGCTGGAACCACGCGCCGAGTCGCAGGTGGTCGCCAAGACCTCCGGCGTGGCGCTGGCGGTGCTGGTCGAGGAAGGGCAGCGGGTCACCGCCGGCCAACCGCTGGTGCGGCTGGACCCGGATCGTGCACGGCTGGCCGTTGCGCAGAGCGAAGCGCAGATGCGCAAGCTGGAAAACAATTACCAGCGCGCACAGAAGCTGGTCGGCCAGCAGATGGTCAGCGCCGCCGATGTCGACCAGCTGCGCTACGACCTGGAAAACGTCCGTGCGCAGTACCGGCTGGCCACGCTGGAGCTGTCCTACACCACGGTGGTGGCGCCGATCTCCGGCGTGATCGCATCGCGCTCGATCAAGACCGGCAACTTCGTGCAGATCAACACGCCGATCTTCCGCATCGTCGACAACTCGCGGCTGGAAGCGACCCTCAACGTGCCCGAGCGTGAACTGGCCACCCTGCGCGCCGGCCAGCCGGTGACGCTGGCGGCCGACGCGCTGCCGGGGCAGAGCTTCACCGGCACCGTTGATCGCATCGCGCCGGTGGTGGATTCGGGCAGCGGCACGTTTCGCGTGGTCAGCGCCTTCGACGGCGCCGCACACGCGCTGCAGCCCGGCATGTTCGGTCGCATCCGCATCGACTACGACCAGCGTGCCGATGCGCTGGTCGTACCGCGCCTGGCGTTGCTCGACGACGGTGAGCCGGCGGTGTTCCGCGTGCGCGAAGGCAAGGTCGCACGCGTTCCGGTCAAGCTGGGTTACGCCGAGGGCCCGTGGGTGGAGATCCGTGATGGCCTGGCGGCCGGTGATCAGGTGGTCACCGCCGGCAAGGTCGCCCTGCGCGACGGCACCACGGTGCAGGTGATTGCCGATCCGAAGGCGAAGACGGTCGCTGCGGCCGCCAAGCCCGCAGACAAGGCCGGGAGCAAGCAATGACCGCCCCGGGCCACGACCACGGTGCCTCGCCGGCGAGCGACGGCGCCGCCGCCGGCATGCGCGGCGGCCTGGTGGAGTTTGCCACCCGCCGCCGTGTGACCATCGCCATGTGCACGGTCACGCTGCTGCTGTTCGGCCTGATCGCGCTGGGCAATCTCAAGGTCAACCTGCTGCCCGACCTGAGCTACCCGACGCTGACCGTGCGCACCGAATACACCGGTGCAGCGCCGACTGAAATCGAAACCCTGATCACCCAGCCGGTCGAAGAAGCGGTCGGCGTGGTCAAGAACCTGCGCAAGCTGAAGTCGGTCTCGCGCACCGGCCAGAGCGACGTGGTGCTGGAATTCGCCTGGGGCACCAACATGGACCAGGCCAGCCTGGAGGTGCGCGACAAGATGGAAGCGCTGAACCTGCCGCTGGAGGCCAAGGCCCCGGTGCTGCTGCGCTTCAATCCGTCAACCGAGCCGATCATGCGCCTGGTGCTGTCGAACAAGACGGCGCCGACCAGCGATGCCGATGCGGTGCGCGAGCTGACCGGCCTGCGCCGCTATGCCGATGAAGACCTCAAGAAGAAGCTGGAGCCGGTCACCGGTGTGGCGGCAGTGAAGGTGGGCGGCGGCCTGGAGGACGAGATCCAGGTCGACATCGACCAGCAGAAGCTTGCCCAGCTGAACCTGCCGATCGACACCGTCATCAAGCGCCTGAAGGACGAGAACATCAACATTTCCGGCGGCCGCCTGGAGGAGGGCTCGCAGCGCTTCCTGGTGCGTACCGTCAACCAGTTCGCCGACCTGGAGGAGATCCGCAACCTGCTGGTGACCACCCAGGCCGCCAATGGCAGCGCCGCGGACTCGGCGCTGCAGCAGATGTTCAACATCGCCGCGTCGACCGGTTCGGCGGCCGCCATCGCGGCGGCGTCGGCGGCACAGAGCGCGTCGTCCGGTGGTGGCTCCAGCGTGGTTGCCAACGGCGTGCCGGTGCGCCTGAAGGACGTGGCCACCGTGCGCCAGGGCTACAAGGAGCGCGAAGCGATCATCCGCCTGGGCGGCAAGGAATCGGTCGAGCTGGCCATCTACAAGGAAGGCGACGCCAACACCGTGTCCACCGCTGAAGCGCTGCGCAAGCGCCTGGAGCAGATCAAGGGCACGTTCCCGTCCGATGTCGAGCTGACCACCATCGAGGACCAGTCGCGCTTCATCGAGCACGCCATCGCCGACGTCAAGAAGGATGCCGTGATCGGCGGCCTGCTGGCGATCCTGATCATCTTCCTGTTCCTGCGCGATGGCTGGAGTACGTTCGTGATCAGCCTGTCGTTGCCGGTCTCGATCATCGCCACGTTCTTCTTCATGGGCCAGCTCGGCCTGAGCTTGAACGTGATGTCGCTGGGTGGCCTGGCATTGGCCACCGGCCTGGTGGTGGATGACTCGATCGTGGTGCTGGAGAGCATCGCCAAGGCCCGTGAGCGTGGCCTGGGCATCCTGCAGGCGGCGATCGCCGGCACCCGTGAAGTGAGCATGGCCGTGGTCGCCTCGACCCTGACCACCATCGCGGTGTTCCTGCCGCTGGTGTTCGTCGATGGCATCGCCGGGCAGCTGTTCCGCGACCAGGCGCTGACCGTGGCGATCGCCATCGCGATCTCGCTGCTGGTGTCGATGACCCTGATCCCGATGCTGAGCTCGCTGAAGGGGCGGCCGCCGCTGGCGTTCCCGGAAGAGGCGCCGAACGCAGCATGGCAGCCGCAGAAGCGTTGGCAGAAGCCGGTTGCACTGGGCCGCCGTGGCGTGCTCGCCAGCGTGCGCTGGAGCTTCTACGCGCTGGCCTGGCTCGTGGTGCGCCTGTGGCGCGGCGTGGTCGCGGTGGTCGGCCCGGTCATGCGCAAGGCCAGCGATCTGGCGATGAAGCCCTATGCAGGCGCCGAGCGAGGCTACCTGCGCCTGCTGCCGAGTGCGCTGGCGCATCCCGGCAAGGTGCTGGGCGTGGCAGCCATCATTTTCGTGGCGACCATGGCGCTGGTGCCGATGCTTGGCGCCGACCTGATCCCGCAGCTGGCGCAGGACCGTTTCGAAATGACGGTGAAGCTGCCGGCCGGCACGCCGCTCAAGCAGACCGATGCGCTGGTGCGCGAGCTGCAGCTGGCGCATGGCAAGGGCGAAGGCGTGGCCTCGCTGTATGGCGTCAGTGGCAGCGGCACCCGGCTGGATGCCAGCCCGACCGAAAGCGGCGAGAACATCGGCAAGCTGACCGTGGTGATGAAAGGTGGCGGCAATGCGCACACTGAAGCGGCCATCACCGAGCGCCTGCGCGGCACCATGAGCCAGCACCCGGGTGCCCAGGTCGACTTCGCGCGGCCGGCGTTGTTCAGCTTTTCCACGCCGCTGGAAATCGAACTGCGCGGGCAGGACATGGCGACCCTGGAAGTGGCCGGCCAGCGCCTGGCGGCGATGCTGCGCGGCAACGCCCACTACGCCGACGTGAAGTCGACGGTGGAAGAGGGCTTCCCGGAAATCCAGATCCGCTTCGACCAGGAGCGCGCCGGTGCGCTGGGCCTGACCACCCGCCAGATCGCCGACGTGGTGGTGAAAAAGGTGCGTGGCGACGTCGCCACCCGCTACAGCTTCCGTGACCGCAAGATCGACGTGCTGGTGCGCGCCCAGGAAGGTGACCGCGCCAGCGTGGAGAGCATCCGCCGGCTGATCGTCAATCCGGGCAGCACCCGCCCGGTGACCCTGGACGCGGTGGCCGACGTGGTCGCCACCACCGGCCCCAGCGAGATCCATCGTGCCGACCAGACCCGGGTCGCGGTGGTATCGGCCAACCTGCGCGACATCGACCTCGGCGCCGCCATGGGCGAAGTGCAGCAGATGGTGGCCGAGCAGCCGCTGGGCGCGGGTGTCGGCCTGCACATCGGCGGCCAGGGCGAGGAACTGGCGCAGGCGGCGAAGTCGCTGATCTTCGCCTTCGGCCTGGCGATCTTCCTGGTCTACCTGGTGATGGCCTCGCAGTTCGAATCCCTGCTGCACCCGTTCGTGATCCTGTTCACCATCCCGCTGGCGCTGGTCGGCGCGATCCTGGCGCTGATGCTGACCGGAAAGCCCATCTCGGTGGTGGTGTTCATCGGCCTGATCCTGCTGGTCGGCCTGGTCACCAAGAACGCGATCATCCTGATCGACAAGGTCAACCAGCTGCGCGAGGCCGGCGTGGCCAAGCATGAGGCGCTGGTGGAAGGTGCGCGCTCGCGCCTGCGGCCGATCATCATGACCACGCTGTGCACGCTGTTCGGCTTCCTGCCGCTGGCGGTGGCGATGGGCGAGGGCGCCGAAGTGCGTGCACCGATGGCGATCACCGTGATCGGTGGCCTGCTGGTGTCGACGCTGCTGACGCTGCTGGTGATCCCGGTGGTGTACGACCTGATGGATCGTCGCGGCGACGCCTACTACCGTGAGCGCGGCCGCAAGCACGCCGGTGAGGGCCTGCATGGCGACGAGGGCGGCACAGCGGGTGTGGAGGAACCGGCATGAGTGTTGCCGAGTTCTCCATCCGCCGTCCGGTCACCACCATCATGTGTTTCGTGTCGCTGGTGGTGATCGGCCTGATCGCTTCGTTCCGGCTGCCGCTGGAGGCGTTGCCGGACATCTCCGCGCCGTTCCTGTTCGTGCAGATTCCCTACACCGGCTCGACCCCGGAAGAAGTGGAACGGACCATCATCCGTCCGGTCGAGGAATCGCTGGCGACGATGACCGGCATCAAGCGCATGCGCTCGTCGGCCACCTCCGAGGCGGCGCTGATCTACATCGAGTTCAGCGACTGGGACCGCGACATCGCCATTGCCGCGTCGGACGCGCGCGAGCGTATCGACGCGATCCGCAGCGACCTGCCCGACGACCTGCAGCGCTACAACGTGTTCAAGTGGTCCAGCAGCGACCAGCCCGTGCTGAAGGTGCGGCTGGCCAGCACCACCGACCTGACCACCGCCTATGACATGCTCGATCGTGAGTTCAAGCGGCGCATCGAGCGTATTCCCGGTGTGGCCCGCGTCGATATCACCGGTGCGCCGCCGAACGAGGTGGAGATCGCCATCGATCCGAACCGGCTCAACGCGCATGGGTTGAGCATCAACGAGCTGAGCGAGCGCCTGCGCACGCTGAACTTCTCGATCTCGGCCGGGCAGATCGACGACAACGGCCAGCGCGTGCGCGTGCAGCCGGTAGGCGAGATCACCGACCTTCAGGAGATGCGCGACCTGGTGATCAACGCCAAGGGACTGCGCCTGGGTGATATCGCCGATGTCCGCCTGAAGCCGGCGCGGATGAACTACGGGCGCCGCCTGGACGGCAACCCGGCGGTGGGCCTGGACATCTTCAAGGAACGCAGCGCCAACCTGGTGGACGTTTCGCGTGCGGCGCTGGCCGAAGTCGAGGCGATCCGCGCGCAGCCGTCGATGCGCGACGTGCAGATCAAGGTGATCGACAACCAGGGCAAGGCAGTGACGTCCTCGCTGCTGGAGCTGGCCGAGGCCGGCGCGGTCGGCCTGATCCTGTCGGTCACCGTGCTGTTCTTCTTCCTGCGCCATTGGCCGTCGACGCTGATGGTGACGCTGGCCATTCCGATCTGCTTCACCATCACCCTCGGCTTCATGTACTTCGTCGGGGTGACACTCAACATCCTGACCATGATGGGCCTGCTGCTGGCCGTCGGCATGCTGGTCGACAATGCGGTGGTGGTGGTGGAGAGCATCTACCAGGAGCGCGAGCGCATGCCGGGGCAGCCACGGCTGGCCTCGATCATCGGCACCCGCAACGTGGCCATCGCGCTCAGCGCCGGCACGCTGTGCCACTGCATCGTGTTCGTGCCGAACCTGTTCGGCGAGACCAACAACATCAGCATCTTCATGGCGCAGATCGCGATCACCATCTCGGTCTCGCTGCTGGCCTCGTGGCTGGTGGCGGTCAGCCTGATCCCGATGCTGTCCGCGCGCATGGCCACGCCCAAGCTGGTGCACTCGCAGACCGGCCTGATCGCGCGCCTGCAGCGACGCTATGCGCAGCTGCTGGACTGGTCACTGCATCACCGCGGTTGGAGCCTGCTCGGCATCCTGCTGGTGGTGCTGGTCAGCCTGGTGCCGATGAAGCTGACCAAGGTCGACATGTTCGGTGGTGAGGGGGGCAAGGACATCTTCATCGGCTACATGTGGAAGGGCGCCTACACCTACCGCCAGATGTCCGAGGAAGTGGCGCGGGTGGAGAACTGGATCGACCAGAACCGCGAACGCCTGCACGTGAAGCAGGTGTATTCCTGGTACAGCGAGCAGGAAGGCAGCTCCACGGTGGTCACCCTGGACGAAGAGTACGCCAAGGACATCAAGTCGCTGCAGGAGGAACTGCGCAAGGGCCTGCCGAAGTCGGCCCGCACCGATTACTTCGTCGGCAACCAGGGCGGCGATGGCGGTGGCGGCAGCAACCAGGGCGTGCAGGTGCAGCTGGTGGGCGACTCCAGCTCGATGCTGCAGGAGATCGGCCAGGAAGTGGTGCCGTTGCTGGCGCAGCGTGCCGAGCTGCGTGACGTGCGCATCGACAACGGCGAGAAGGGCGGCGAGCTGAAGGTGCGCGTCGACCGCGAGCGTGCCGCAGCGTTCGGCTTCAATGCCGAGCAGGTGGCCAGCTTCGTCGGCCTGGCGCTGCGCGGCGCGCCGATGCGCGAGTTCCGCCGCGGTGACAACGAAGTGCCGGTGTGGGTGCGCTTTGCCGGCGCCGAGCAGAGCAGCCCGGAAGACCTGGCCGGTTTCAGCGTGCGCACCGGCGATGGCCGCAGCGTGCCGCTGCTGAGCCTGGTCACCGTGGACGTTGGTTCGTCGGCCACCCAGATCGGCCGCACCAACCGCCAGACCACGTTGACCATCAAGGCCAACCTGGCCGAGAAGGTCACCGCGCCGGACGGGCGCAAGGCGATCGAAGCCGTGCTCAAGCCGATGAACTTCCCGGCCGGCTATGGCTTCACTTTCGACGGCGGCGACTACGGCAACGACGACGAGGCCATGCAGCAGATGGTGTTCAACCTGCTGATCGCACTGGTGATGATCTACGTGGTGATGGCGGCGGTGTTCGAGTCGCTGCTGTTCCCGGCGGCGATCATGAGCGGCGTGCTGTTCTCGATCTTCGGCGTGTTCTGGCTGTTCTGGATCACCGGCACCTCGTTCGGGATCATGTCCTTCATCGGCATCCTGGTGCTGATGGGCGTGGTGGTGAACAACGGCATCGTGATGATCGAGCACATCAACAACCTGCGGCGCAGCGGCATGGGCCGCACCCAGGCGCTGGTGGAAGGCTCACGCGAACGCCTGCGCCCGATCATGATGACCATGGGCACGGCGATCCTGGCGATGATCCCGATCTCGCTGACCGATACGCAGATGTTCGGCAATGGCCCGGAGTATTCGCCGATGGCGCGTGCAATTGCGGGCGGGCTGGCGTTCTCGACGGTGGTCAGCCTGCTGTTCCTGCCGACCATCTACGCGGTGCTCGATGACCTGCGCTCGGCCGTGACGCGGTTGATCCGCCGTGCACGCGGGCTGGAGAGGATGGAGCCGGGCGCTGCCCGGTTGTAATGCGCGCCAACGTGTTGTGGTGTGGGGGAGGCCGGTCGTAGTGGGGCGGTCTCCCCCTTTTTTTCTGCTCGCCGCGTCGCGGCGTCGCCCGAGCATGGGCTCGGGCGCTACAGATTCTGTGGCCGGTTGAGAGGCTTACCCCGCCACCTTGCCCCACACCTTGAAGGTGGTCAGCCACAGGCCGAGCATGCTGCCGATGTTGGTCAGCATGAAGGTCAGCACCACGCGGGTAACGCGATTGCGGTACCAGCCCTTCAGGCTCTGCGCATCGTCGCGCAGCTTCAGGAAGTCCTCGTAGGCCGGCTTGCGCAGGCGCGCTTCCACCAGCGCCGAGAATGCGCCGGTCGGGATGCTCAGGCGGAACGGCTTGAACGGGGCCACCGCGATCGCGGTAAGAATGCTCAGCGGGTGACCGCCTGCCAGCAGGCAGCCCAGGCCCGCCAGGCCGCCGGTATACATTGCCCAGGTCGCCAGCAGCTCGGTGCCCACGCCCAGGCCGCCGCGGTAGAAGCCCACACCGATGCCGGTCGCCACGATCGCCAGGATGCCGAGCGTGAACCACGGGATGTTGCGCTTCTTCGGCACCGCCTCCAGCTCGGCGCGCAGCGGCGCCGGTGCCTCGGTATCGGTTTCCAGGTAGCGCGCCAGCCCGGCCAGGTGACCGGCACCGACCACCGCCAGCACTTCACGCTGCTGCGGGGTGTGCTCCTCGCGCAGGCGCGTGGCCATGTAACGGTCGCGCTCACCGATGATGGTCTCGTACAGCGCCGGGCTCTCGCTGGCGAACTCACCAAAGCTCGATTCCAGCATGTCGCCCTGCTTGAGCTTTTCGATCTCGTTCTCGCCCACTTCCTCGGACGAGAACAGGCCAGCGCCCAGCCCGGCAACCAGCTTCAGCTTGCCGAAGAACCCAAGCCGCTGCGACGCCCGGCGGAAGGTCAGGCCGACCTCGCGGTCGATCAGGTGCACCGGCAGGTCGCGTTCGCGCGCCAGTTCCACCGCGCGTTTCAGTTCCGCGCCCGGCTCGATGTCGAGCTGTTCGGCCAGGCGGCGCTGGTAGGCGGACAGGGCCAGGTTGGCGGCGAACAGGGCGACGCGGCCCTTGCGGATCACCTCGACCAGGTCGAGCTTGGCCAGCGTGTCCGGGTCGCTCAGTGCCTGCAGGCGCTGCGGGTCCAGTTCAACGGCCACGGCGTCGAAGCGACCGCTGTCGATGGCTTTCTCCACCGCCTCGACGCTGGCGCGGGAGACGTGGGCGGTGCCCAGCAGGGTGTAGCGCACGCCGTCGCGTTCGACGACGCGCACCGGCTGGCCGGCGAACAGGTCGTCACCGGTCTCGGGAAGGGTTTCGGTCATGGGTTCATTCATTGGAAGGTGCGGTGTCGGCGCCATCGCCGAGCGCGCGCTGCATCTGCACGGTATCCAGCCAGCGGCCATGCTTGCGGCCGAGGCCACGGAACACGCCGACCAGCTCGAAGCCGAAGCGTTCGTGCAGCTTGATTGAAGCGGTATTGGTCGGTTCGCCGATCACCGCCACCATCTGCCGGTAGCCACGCGCCACGCAGGCGTCGATCAACGCCTGCAGCAGGCCGGTGCCGACGCCCTTGCCCTGGAACGCGGCATCGACGTAGACCGAGTTCTCAACGGTCCACTGGTAGGCGACGCGGGTGCGGTAGGTGTTGGCGTAGGCATAGCCGGCCACCTGGCCGTCGATCTCGGCGACCAGGTAGGGGAAGCCGCGATCGACGATGTCACGCATGCGGCGCAGCATCTCGGTCGCGTCCGGAATGTCGTACTCGTAGGTGTTGACGAAGTCAGTCACTTCCACCGCGTAGATCGCGGTGATCGCGTCGATGTCGGCCGGGCCGGCATCACGGATGAGGACGGCCATGCGCGGGCTCCGGCTCAGTCGATGTAGCGCTTGAGCAGGTCGCCGTAGGCATCGATGCGGCGATCACGCAGGAAAGGCCAGATGCGGCGCACATGCTCGCTGCGCTGCAGGTCGACGTCGCACAGCAGCACGGTGGCCTCGGTGCCGGCCTCGGCCAGGAACTCGCCCTGCGGGCCCAGCACGTGGCTGTTGCCCCAGAACTGGATGCCCGACGCGCCCAGCGGCGAGGCCTCGTGGCCGACGCGGTTGCAGCTCAGCACCGGCAGGCCGTTGGCCACCGCATGGCCGCGATGGCTCAGCACCCAGGCGTCGCGCTGGCGGGTCTTCTCGTCCTGCACGTCGTCCGGATCCCAGCCGATCGCAGTCGGATACAGCAGCAGCTCGGCGCCGGCCAGCGCCATCAGGCGCGCCGCTTCCGGGTACCACTGGTCCCAGCACACCAGCACGCCCAGGCGGCCCACCGAGGTATCGATCGGCGTGAAGCCGATGTCGCCCGGGGTGAAGTAGAACTTCTCGTAGAAGCCCGGGTCGTCCGGGATATGCATCTTGCGGTACTTGCCGAGCAGCGTACCGTCCTTCTCGAACACCACGGCGGTGTTGTGGTACAGCCCGGCAGCGCGGCGCTCGAACAGCGAGCCGACCAGCACCACGCCATGCTGCTTCGCCAGCGCGCCCAGGCGCTCGGTGCTCGGGCCCGGAATCGGCTCGGCCAGGTCGAACTCGTCCACCGATTCGTGCTGGCAGAAGTACGGGCCGTTATGCAGTTCCTGCAGCAGCACCAGCTTGGCACCCTGCGCAGCCGCCTCGGCCACGCGTGCTTCGATCACCGCCAGGTTGGCGGCGGCATCACCGTGGTTGCGCTCCTGGATCAGGGCGACGGTAAGGGGGCTGCGCGAGTTCATGCGGGGCGTTCCTGCGGGGGAAAACCAGCATGTTAGCGCGGATGGGCGGCGACGGCGTGTCGCGCGCTGAATGGCGCAGCGGGTAGTGCCGGCCGCTGGCCGGCAATCCCGTGGATCCATCAGGCATTGCAGGGTTGCCGGCCAGCGGCCGGCACGACCGTTACGCCTTCAACAGCCCGGCCGGCAGCTGCATGGTGATGCAGTGCAGGCTGCCGTTCTGCCAG
This sequence comes from Stenotrophomonas sp. CASM114, assembly GCF_049384325.1. NCBI lineage: Bacteria > Pseudomonadati > Pseudomonadota > Gammaproteobacteria > Lysobacterales > Lysobacteraceae > Stenotrophomonas > Stenotrophomonas sp. CASM114. Next base: position 49,093 of record NZ_JBMRGJ010000026.1, read on the forward strand.
ATCAGCGAGCGGCAGGGCACCTGCACGATCTCTCGGCCCGGGTGCGCCTGTGCCAGCACGTCGCGGGCCAGGTCATCGGCCGGGTCGCCATAGGCCGGCATCAGCACCGCGCCATTGACGATCAGGTAGTTGGCGTACGAGGCAGCCAGGCGACGGCCTTCGTCGATCACCGGCCGGGCCCACGGCAGCGGGAACAGGCGGTACGGCTGGCCATCCTTGGTGCGTAGCGCGGCCAGCTCATTCCCCATCGCCTGCAGTTCGGCGTAATGCGAGTCGCTCTCGTCGTCGCAGGCCTGGTAGACGATGCTGTCAGCGGAGGCGAAGCGGGCGAGGGTATCGATGTGCGCGTCGGTGTCGTCGCCTTCCAGGTAGCCGTGGTCCAGCCACAGCACGCGGTCCTGCTGCAGCCAGTCGGCCAGGTCGGCGCTCAGGCTGGCGCGGTCGCGATCTGGGTGGCGCTCGTGCAGGCACTTCCAGGTGGTCAGCAGGGTGCCTTCACCGTCGGTCTCGATGCCGCCGCCTTCCAGCGCGAACGGAATGCTGCGGACCGGCGCATCGTTGAATACGCCGGCTTGGTCGAGCACGCCCACCAGCTGGTCATCCAGGGTGGCGTCGAACTTGCCGCCCCAGCCGGTGAAGCGGAAATCCAGCAGCTGGAAGCCGCCGTCGGCACGGCGCAGGGTGATCGGGCCGGAGTCGCGCAGCCAGGTATCGTCGTAGGCCGCCGTGGTGAAGTGGACCTTGTCCATGTCGATGCGGTTGGAGCGCAGTCGCATCTCGGCGTAGGTCTCCACATCGTCGTCGGCCACGCAGATCAGCACCGGCTGGAAGCGGGTGATGGCCGCGACCAGGGCGATGTAGGTCTCTTCCACCTGGCCCAGGCGGTCAGCCCAGTCGGTATCGGCGGTGGGCCAGGCAATCAGGACGCCGCTCTGGGCTTCCCACTCGGCAGGAAAACGAAGGGTCTGGTTCATGGTCTCGCTACACAGGCCCGCCCACGGCGGGTAATGGGATCAACGGATCGGCGGTTTCGGGCCGATTTCGTTCGGGTCCGCCTGGTTGGCCACCACGTCGATCACCTTCTGCTTCTCGAAGTAGACGGTGAACTGCGGGTACACCCAGCGGTTGATGGTCGGCCATTGCCGTTTCTGCCCGCCACGCGGCTGCAGCTGCTCGCTGGGCGCGCCGAACTGCGCCTGCACCTGCTGCATGCTCTGGCCGCGCACGGGCAGGGCACCGGCCGGCTTCTCGCGGGCGCGGTCGACAAGCAGGGTATCGGCCAGTGCCGGTGTGGCGGCGGCCAGGGTGGCCATCACGGCCAGGGCGGACAGGTAACGCTTCATCTCGATCTACTCCCCAGTGGTCAAGAAAGGCGATTACAGCAAAAACGGCAGGAAAAAGCCGCATAAACAAAAAACCGCCCGAAGGCGGTTTCTTGCATCGGGTCGGCCCCGCGTAGGGCCAGCCGCAGCCGGAAGGCTGTGAGGCTTAGCGCTGACGCGCCTTGAAACGCGGGTTCGACTTGCAGATGACGAAGATCTTGCCACGACGACGCACGACCTTGCAGTCACGGTGACGGGCCTTCGCCGACTTCAGGGAGGACAGGACTTTCATGGCATACCTCGGCGTAAACAGTAGTTGTTCGGGTGGAGCGTGGCCGCGATATGCGAAAGACAATCGGCAGTTGACGCTCGTTCAAGCCCGCCATTCTACCGGGCTTTTCCTCGTGGTTTCAAGTGGTTGCACAAAAGATCCCGCTGGGGGCGTCTGGCAGGGGCTAGAATGGCCTCTTCACACGCTCTGGGACCCCCATGAATCCACTCGCTCCCGTCCTGACCATCGACGGCCCATCCGGGGCCGGCAAGGGTACCATCAGCCGCATCATCGCGCGCCGGATGGGCTGGCATTACCTGGATTCGGGCGCGCTGTACCGGGCGGTGGGCGTGGCCGCAAGCTGGGCCGACATCGATACCTCCGACGCCTCGGCGCTGGTGCGTTGCACCTTCGACACCCACGTTCAGTTTGTCGAGCAGGGCGATGCCATGCGGGTCATGGTCAACGGCACCGATGCCACCGACGAGCTGCGCCTGGAGACCACCGGTGCGCTGGCCTCGGCCATTGCCGCCATTCCCGAGGTCCGCGCTGCCCTGAAGGAGCGCCAGCGCGCATTCAGGGAGCTGCCGGGCCTGGTCGCCGACGGCCGCGACATGGGCACGGTGATCTTCCCGGACGCCTCCTACAAGGTCTTCCTGACCGCCAGTGCCGAGGAGCGCGCCGAGCGCCGGCATAAGCAGTTGAAAGACAAGGGGGTTTCTGTTAACTTTGATGACCTCCTGCGCGAGATCATGGCCCGCGACGCCCGTGATGCCCAGCGTACCGTGGCGCCCCTGAAGCCGGCAGACGATGCTGTCCTCATCGACACCACAGGCATCGGCATCGATGATGTCGTTGCCAGAGTGATGGATCTGCTTCCGGTTCCGGCTGCCTGATCCGTTCGCGCGGGAGCGCTGCCAGCAGCATCGGCGGTGGTCGCGCATAGCAGTGCTGTACCAGCTCCGTCGCGCAATGATGCGTGGCGGTTTTCCTACTACACACGACCTGCGTTTCCGGGGTCGACCAACAGGCGGGCGGTCGCCATTCCCCTGAAGGGGACGCCACCGACCCATGTGTCCAACAGAGTAAATCTAATGACCGAATCATTTGCCGAACTGTTTGAAGCCAGCCAGGCCAATCTGGCCAAGCTGAAGCCGGGCGCCATCGTCAGCGGTACCGTTGTTGAAGTCCGCGGCGACGTCGTGGTGATCAACGCTGGCCTGAAGTCCGAAGGCATCGTGCCGATCGAACAGTTCCGTAACGACGCTGGCGAAATCGACGTCGCCGAAGGCGACATCGTCAAGGTCGCCCTCGACTCGATCGAGAACGGCTTCGGCGAAACCGTCCTGTCGCGCGAGAAGGCCAAGCGCGCGATGGTGTGGGACGAGCTGGAAGAAGCGTTGGAAAAGAACGAAACCATCACCGGCCGCATCAGCGGCAAGGTCAAGGGTGGTTTCACCGTGGACATCAAGGATGTCCGCGCCTTCCTGCCGGGTTCCCTGGTCGATGTGCGCCCGGTGCGCGATCCGGCCTACCTGGAAGGCAAGGAACTCGAGTTCAAGCTCATCAAGCTGGACCGCAAGCGTAACAACGTCGTGGTCTCGCGCCGCGCTGTCGTCGAAAGCGAGCACTCGGAAGAGCGCGAGCAGCTGATGGACAAGCTGCAGGAAGGCGCGATCCTGAAGGGTGTCGTCAAGAACCTGACCGATTACGGCGCGTTCGTGGACCTGGGCGGTATCGACGGCCTGCTGCACATCACCGACATGGCGTGGAAGCGCGTGCGTCACCCGTCGGAAGTCGTGAACGTCGGCGACGAGCTGGACGTCCGCGTGCTGAAGTTCGACCGCGAGCGCAACCGCGTTTCGCTGGGCCTGAAGCAGCTGGGCGAGGATCCGTGGGACAACATCGGCCGTCGTTACCCGGCCAACAGCCGCGTCTTCGGCAAGGTCTCCAACGTCACCGATTACGGTGCGTTCGTTGAGATCGAGCCGGGCGTCGAAGGCCTGGTGCACGTCTCGGAGATGGATTGGACCAACAAGAACGTCAACCCGTCCAAGGTTGTCCAGGTTGGTGATGAAGTCGAAGTGATGGTGCTGGACGTCGATGAAGAGCGTCGCCGTATCTCGCTGGGCATGAAGCAGGTTGCCGCCAATCCGTGGGAAACCTTCGCTGCCACCCACAAGAAGGGTGACAAGGTGTCGGGCCAGATCAAGTCGATCACCGACTTCGGCATCTTCATCGGCCTGGACGGCGGCATCGACGGCCTGGTCCACCTGTCCGACATCAGCTGGAACACCACCGGCGAAGACGTCGTTCGCAACTTCAAGAAGGGCGATACCCTGGACGCCGTCGTCCTGGCTGTCGATCCGGAGCGCGAGCGCATCTCCCTGGGCGTGAAGCAGCTGGAGCAGGATCCGTTCGGCCAGTACATGGCTGCCAATCCGAAGGGCTCCAAGGTCGAAGGCGTGGTGAAGGAAGTCGACGCCAAGGGCGCGATCATCGAGCTGGCTGACGGCATCGAAGGTTACGTCTCGGCCCGCGACATCGCCAACGAGCGCGTTGACGACGCCACCCAGCACCTGAAGGTCGGCGACAAGGTCGAAGCCAAGTTCGTGGGCATGGACCGCAAGGGCCGTACCCTGCAGCTGTCGATCAAGGCCAAGGACGACGCGGAAATGCGCGAAGTGCTGGAGGAATACCAGTCCTCTTCGGCTTCCAGCGGCACCACCCAGCTGGGCGCGCTGCTGCGTGCACAGCTGAACGGCAACAAGTCCGAGTAATCGGCCTTACGCTGTTCGTTGTTTCCTGGACGGCCCGGGCATTGCCCGGGCCGTTTCAGGCTGAGATGCCCCTGATGTGAGCCGGTAATGACCAAATCCGAACTGATCGAAATCCTTGCGCGCCGCCAGGCGCACCTGAAGGCCGATGATGTCGATCTGGCGGTGAAGTCGTTGCTGGAAATGATGGGCGGATCGCTGTCCGCCGGGGATCGCATCGAAATCCGTGGATTTGGCAGCTTCTCGCTGCACTATCGTCCGCCGCGCCTGGGTCGCAACCCGAAGACCGGCGAATCGGTTGCCCTGCCGGGCAAGCATGTCCCCCATTTCAAGCCGGGCAAGGAACTGCGCGAGCGGGTCAGCAGTGTGCTGCCGCTGGACGCCGATCCGGCCTGAGCCTTCCGTCGCGCCACCGCGTGCGAATCCAGCCGCGAGTCGGATAAGCTACGGACTCCTGCCACTGGAGCTGTCGCATGAAGGTTTTTCGTCTGCTGGTCCTGCTGGCGGTACTCATTCTTGGGTTGATCATCGGTGCCATGAACATGGACGAGATGACCATCAACCTGCTGTTCACCCAGCTTAAGACCTCGGTCGGCGTGGCCATCATTGCCGCGTTGCTGATCGGCGTCATCGTTGGCGCTGGCCTGGTGCTGGTGAGCGTGGTCATTCCGCTCTACAGCCAGCTGCGCCGCGCCAACAAGTCCGCTGCCGCCACGCCGGCACCGGTTGCTTCCCCTCAATCTTTTGATGGACGCTGATCGAAGATGGATTTCGTCACCGAGTGGTTCTGGTTCTTCCTGTTCGTTCCGCTGGCCGCCCTGGCTGGGTGGGTGATCGGGCGGCGCGGTGGTCAACGCCACGGTGACAGCCAGGTCAGCCGCCTGTCGAGCACCTATTTCCGTGGCCTGAACTACCTGCTCAACGAGCAGCCGGACAAGGCCATCGAGCTGTTCCTGCACATCGCCGAGCTGGACAAGGAAACCTTCGAGACCCAGGTCGCGCTGGGCCACCTGTTCCGCCGCCGCGGCGAAGTCGACCGCGCCATCCGCCTGCACCAGGGCCTGGTCAACCGCCACGACCTCAGTGATGCACAGCGCGTGCAGGCCCTGCTGGCGCTGGGCGAGGACTACATGAAGTCCGGCCTGCTGGACCGTGCCGAGACCGTGTTCACCGAGCTGGCGCAGCTGGATCAGCGTGCACCGCAGGCACTCAAGCACCTGATCGGCATCTACCAGGCCGAGCGCGACTGGGAAAAGGCGATCGACAACGCGACCCGTTTCGAGGACGTCACCGGCGAGCCGATGGGCAAGCTGATCGGCCAGTTCGAATGCGAACTGGCCGAACGTTTCCGTGGCGCCGGCAAGCTGGAAGAAGCGAGGGCAGCGATCGCCCGCGCCTACCAGGCCGACGCGATGTCGGTGCGCGCCGGCATCATCGAGGGCCGTCTGGAAACCGACGCGGGCAATCCAGAGGCCGCCGTGCGCGCCTTCGAGCGCGCCGCGCGCAACGATCCCGAATACCTGCCGGAACTGCTGCCGGCACTGATGCAGAACTATCGCAGGGTCGGCGATCTGGCAGGTGCACGCGCGTTCCTGTCGGAGATGACCGAGCACTACCGCGGCATCGCCCCGGTACTGGCGCTGACCCGGTTGATGGAAGAGCAGGAAGGCGTGGCGCCGGCCCGTGCCTACCTCGGTCGCCAGCTCAAGGATCGCCCGTCGGTACGTGGCGAATCCGCGCTGATCGATCTGACCCTCGCCGAGGGAGCCGATTCCACCGCCACCCTGCATGACCTCAAGCACATCACCGACCAGCTGCTGGTGCGCAACCCGGCCTATCGCTGCACGCGCTGCGGCTTCGGTGCGCGTACCCACCACTGGCAGTGCCCGAGCTGCAAGGAGTGGGGAACGGTCAAGCCGCTGCTGAACTACGCGGTGCTCTGATCCATGCCCTGGCTTGTGATGGGCGCGCTGCTGGGGCTCGCCCTGCTCAGTGCGTTGCTGACCTGGGCTGCGCGGGGCTATGCACTGCGCCAGCAGTTGATGGACCAGCCGGGCGAGCGTCGCAGCCATAGCGTTGCCACCCCGCGCGGTGGCGGCATCGCCATCGTCATCAGCCTGCTGGTGACCGCCGGCGTGGCCATCTGGGCCTGGCCCGAAAGCACGCCGACGGTGCTGGTGGCCAGCCTTGGGCTGGTGCTGGTGGCCGGTATCGGCTGGTGGGACGACCACAAGCCCCTGCCGGCGATGCGTCGCCTGCTGGTGCATTTCATCGCCGCAGCGCTGTTGGCCGGCCTGGTCAAGGTGAATGGTGGCAGCTGGCTGTTGGCGGTGCTGGTGCTGCTGTTCACCGCGTCGCTGATCAACATCTGGAACTTCATGGACGGCATCAATGGCATCGCCGCCAGCCAGGCCGTTGTGGCGATGCTGGGGCTGGCGCCGGTACTGCCGTGGCCCTATTCACTGGCCGCCGTGGCGCTGGGCCTGGCCTGCCTTGGATTCCTGCCGTTCAACTTCCCTCGCGCCCGGATCTTCATGGGCGATGTTGGAAGCGGCGCGCTGGGGTATGCGGTCGCAGTGGTGCTGGCGATCGCCAGCGTGCGTACCGATATCAACTGGATCCTGCTGCTGGTACCGGTTTCGCCGTTCCTCGTGGACGCGGGCTTCACACTGCTGGCGCGCATCATTTCCGGACAACGCTGGATGGAACCCCATACCCAGCATGTCTACCAGCGCGCGGTGCAGGCAGGAGCCAGTCACCCGCAGGTGACAGGGATGTACTTTGCTTTGGGTCTGTTCAGTATTACAGTGTTCAATGTCTGCTCCAATTTGCAGCCGAGGTGGGAGGCTGTCGTGGCGATCGCGTGGTTCATCGCGCTGAGCGTCCTCTGGCTCCTCCTGCGCAATGGAATGCGCCACCGACAAGGAATTACCTGAATTATGGCTTCACCCTGGCGGGACAGAATCCTCGGCCTGATGCCGCGTTCGGCCATCGTCTGCCACGACCTCTTCATGGTCTGGGCATGCTGGCAGCTGCTCCATGCAGGGCGTTACTCGATCCTGCCCAACGCCCCGGCGCTGCCCCTGTGGAACGTCGATACCACCCTGGTCCTGCTGCTGCAGGGCCTGGTGTTCTGGCGCGTGGGCCTGTACCGCGGCCTGTGGCGGTTTGCCAGCGTCAGCGACCTGCTGAACATCTTCAAGGCCAGCTTCATCGGCATGGTGGCCATCATCCTGGTGCTGATGTGGAAGCGCTTCGACGGCGTACCCATGTCGGTGCTGGTGATCTACCCGTTCGCGCTGTCGGCACTGCTCGGCGCGCCGCGCCTGCTGTACCGCGCCTGGAAGGACTACCAGGCACTGCAGTCCGATTCCAGCGCCCGCCGCGTGCTGATCCTCGGCGCCGGCCAGGCGGCCGAGACCCTGGTGCGCGACCTGCGCCGCTCCGGCAACTTCGAGCCGGTCGGCCTGCTCGACGATGCACCGCACCTGCGTGGCGCCAAGCTGCAGGGCCTGCCGATCCTGGGCACGCTGGATGACGCGCCGACGGTGGTCCGCGAGACCGCTGCCAAGCTGCTGGTCATTGCCATGCCGTCGCTGGACGCCGCAGGCATGCAGCGCGTCGTCGCGATCTGCGAAAGCACCGGCGTGCCGTTCCGTACCGTGCCCAAGCTCAGTGACATCCTGCAGGGCCAGTCGCTGCCGGGCCAGCTGAAGGAAGTGGCGATCGAGGACCTGCTGGGGCGCAAGCCGATCATGCCGGACTGGAACCTGATCCGCGGCTGGTTGGGTGGGCGCACCGTGATGGTTACCGGCGCCGGTGGTTCGATCGGCTCGGAGCTGTGCCGCCAGTGCGCGCGGCATGGTGCCGGTCGCATCATCTTGCTGGAGATCAGCGAGCTGCTGCTGCTGACCATCGAGGGCGAGCTGCGTCGCAGCTTCCCCGATGTCGAGATCGAGGCGGTGCTGGGCGACTGCGGTGACCCGGCGGTGATCCGCCACGCGCTGTCGCTGCACCCCGTCGATACTGCTTTCCATGCGGCCGCCTACAAGCATGTACCGGTGCTGGAACGCCAGCTGCGTGAAGCAGTGCGCAACAACATCCTGGCGACCGAGAACGTCGCGCGCGCCTGCCTGGAAGCCCGCGTGGAGCATTTCGTGTTCATCTCCACCGACAAGGCGGTCGACCCGGTCAATGCGCTGGGCGCGAGCAAGCGCTACGCCGAGATGATCTGCCAGAGCCTGGACCAGAAGTCCACGCATACCCGTTTTGTCACGGTGCGCTTCGGCAACGTGCTGGCGTCGGCCGGCAGCGTGGTGCCGCTGTTCCGCGAGCAGATCCTGCGCGGTGGCCCGGTCACGGTCACCGACCCGGAAGTCAGCCGCTACTTCATGACCATTCCCGAGGCCTGCCAGCTGATCCTGCAGGCGGCCGCATCGGCGTCGCATGGTGCGATCTATACCCTCGACATGGGCGAGCCGGTGCCGATCCGCGTGCTGGCCGAACAGATGATCCGCCTGACCGGCAAGCAGCCGTACAAGGACATCCAGATCATCTATACCGGCCTGCGTCCGGGCGAGAAGCTGCACGAGACGCTGTTCTATTCGGACGAAGATTACCGCTCCACCGCGCACCCGAAGATTCTTGAAGCCGGCGTGCGTACGTTCTCGCGCGACCTGGTGCTGGGCAACGTTCCGCGCCTGCGCGAGGCGATTGCCAGCTACGACACCGCCCGCATCCAGGAAATCCTGTTTGCGACGATGCCGGAATTCTCGCCAATCGAACAGGATGCTTACATTTCATCCGCTAAAGTCGTGCCTTTTCCGGCACGTGAGGCCAACAGGCACCAATGAGCAAGCGAATTCGCAAAGCAGTTTTCCCGGTGGCAGGATTGGGGACGCGTTTTTTGCCAGCAACCAAGACTGTGCCGAAGGAGATGCTGCCGATCATTGATCGGCCGCTGATCCAGTACGCGGTGGATGAGGCGATCGAAGCCGGCTGTGACACGCTGGTGTTCATCACCAACCGCTACAAGCACGCCGTTGCCGACTATTTCGACAAGGCGTACGAGCTGGAGCAGAAGCTTGAGCGCGCTGGCAAGCAGGAGCAGCTGGAACTGATCCGGCACGTGCTCCCCAATGGTGTGCGCGCGATCTTCGTGACCCAGGCCGAGGCGCTGGGCCTCGGGCACGCGGTGCTGTGTGCCAGGTCGGTGATCGGTGACGAGCCGTTTGCCGTACTGCTGCCCGACGACCTGATCTGGAACCGCGGTGCGGGCGCGCTGAAGCAGATGGCCGACCTCAACGAAGCCAGTGGCGCCAGCGTGATCGCGGTCGAAGACGTGCCGCACGATAAGACCGCCAGTTACGGCATCGTCGCCACCGACGCGTTCGATGGCCGCAAGGGCCGTATTTCGCAGATCGTCGAGAAGCCGAAGCCGGAGGACGCGCCGAGCGACCTGGCGGTGGTGGGTCGTTACGTGCTCAGCCCGAAGATCTTCGAGCTGCTGGAACAGACCCAGACCGGTGCCGGCGGCGAGATCCAGCTGACCGATGCGATTGCCGAGCTGCTGAAGACCGAAGAAGTCGATGCCTATCGTTTCGAGGGCACCCGCTTCGACTGCGGCACGCACCTGGGTCTGGTGGAGGCGACGATCCGCTTCGCGCTGGACAACCCGAAGCTGGCTGGCCCGGCGCGGGAGAAGCTGGCGGCGATGCTGGCGGAATAAGGGTTTTATCAAGCGCTCCGTGCGGCGCCTTGATTGATACGTGGGGGAGAGGGCGGATGGCCCTCTCCAAAACACGCCAAAGCCCTTCCATGGTGCTCGATGGCGCCATCCATGGCGCCATCGAGCACCATGGAAGGG
>NZ_JBMRGJ010000027.1:0-57106 GCF_049384325.1 Stenotrophomonas sp. CASM114
TTGCGGGAGTGTCCGCGGCATGGATGCCGCGGCCAAGCCCCCAGGGACGGGTTTACGGCGTCTCCCGCAACCGGACCCACCCGCCTACCCACGGATAGCCAGCTTTTGCCGTTGACGTTGATTCGGCAGGTGCAGGGCTGCAAGCCCTGCCGCCCCCCTACCTGCGCGGCGCGAGCTGCTCGAGCATTTCCCAGGACTTCAGCCCGCGCGCGCCCAGGTGATGGGCCAGCACCCGCCGCATCGGCAGGCGCAGGCTGGCCAGATCGGCCGCATTGGGCTCTTCGTCGGCCGCAAGGGCCAGCAGCGCCGAGCCAGTGGCCGCCGCCCGGCGCTCCCCGCCACGCTCGCTCAGCAGGCGCTGCGCCCCTTCCTGCGGGTCCAGCTCGTAGCGCGCCGCCGGGTCGATCGGCTGGCCATCACTGGCACTGTCCAGCTCGAAACCCAGGCCCAGCGCGGACAACAGTTCGCGTTCGAAACGGCGCAGGGTCCAGGCCAGGCCGGCACCGACCGCCAGCCGCGCGCGTGCCTCACCGTAGGCAAGGTACAGCTCCGGCAGCGGGTCCTGGCGCGGGGCCAGGCGCAGGGTCAGTTCACTCAGGTAGAAGCCGGCCAACATCGCCTGGCCGACCAGGCGTGGTGCGGCATCCAGCGCCTCGGCACCCCGCAACTGGGCCAGTTCACCCCGCTGCTGGGCACTGAAGCGGATCCACTGCAACGGCTGCAGGGCGGCGCGCAGCACCTGGCCCTTGGCGGTGGACACGCCACGCGCCAGCAGGCCGATACGGCCATGCTGCGCGCTCAACACTTCGACCAGCAGGCTGGTCTCGCGGTAGGCCCGTGCGTGCAGCACGAAGCCGGTGTCGTCCTCGATCATCATCGAAGCGACCGTCGCGGCTTATTCGTAGCCGAAGGCCTTCAGCGCGGCCTCGTCGTCGGACCAGCCTTCACGCACGCGCACCCAGGTTTCCAGGAACACCTTGGCCCCGAACAGACGCTCCATCTGCAGGCGGGACTTGGCGCCGATCTCCTTCAGGCGGGCGCCGCCCTTGCCGATCACGATGGCCTTCTGGCCCTCGCGCTCGACCCAGATCACCGCACCGATGCGCAGCAGGTTGCCATCCTCGGTGAAGCGCTCGATCTCGACGGTGGTTGCGTACGGCAGTTCCTCGCCGAGCTGGCGCATCAACTGCTCGCGCACCAGTTCACCGGCCAGGAAACGCTGGCTGCGATCGGTGATCTCGTCCTCGCCGAACATCGGCGGGGCTTCCGGCAGCAGCTTCAGCACGTCGCGCACCAGCGCTTCCAGGCCGTTGCGCTTCTGCGCCGAGATCGGGTGCACGGCGGCGAAATCACGACCTTCGGTCACCTGCTGCAGGAACGGCAGCAGCGCGCCCTTTTCCTTCAGGCGATCGATCTTGTTGACCACCAGCACGACCGGGATGCCGGCGTCGCGCAGCACGTTGAACGCCAGGCTGTCCTCTTCATCCCAGCGACCGGCTTCGATCACCAGCAGGCCTGCATCGACGCCTTCCAGCGAGCCACGCGCGGCGCGGTTCATCACCCGGTTCATCGCCCGCTTCTGCACCTTGTGCAGGCCGGGGGTGTCGACCAGCACCAGCTGGCCTTCCGGATAGGTGGCGATGCCCAGCAGGCGATGGCGCGTGGTCTGCGGACGGTTGGAGACGATGCTGACCTTGGCGCCGACCAGGGCATTGGTCAGGGTCGACTTGCCCACGTTCGGGCGGCCGATGACGGCCACGCTGCCGCAATGATGGGGAGTTTGTTCGCTCACTTGGAATCCAGTTGTTCTAGGACGGCCGCAGCCGCCTGTTGTTCGGCAAGCCGCCGCGAGGCGCCTTCGCCCTCGGTGCTGGCGGCCGGGTCGGCTACGCTGCAGCGTACCCGGAAGTGCTTGGCGTGGTCGTCACCGGATTCTGACACCAGTTCATACTGCGGCAACGCCTTCTGTCGGGCCTGCAGCCATTCCTGCAGGCGGGTCTTGGGGTCCTTCTCGGGCCGGCCGGAGGCCGGCAGTGCCTCGATCGAAGCGCTGAACCAGGGCAGTACCACCGCCCGGCAGGCCTCGAAGCCGGCATCCAGGTAGATCGCAGCCACCACGGCTTCCACCGCGTCGGCCAGGATCGAATCACGACGGTGGCCGCCGGACTTCATTTCTCCCGGACCCAGGATCAGTCGATCGCCCAGTTCCAGGGTGCGCCCGATCACCGCCAGCGCGCCTTCACGCACCAGCTCGGCGCGGGCACGGGTCATCGCGCCTTCGTCAGCCTTGGGCCAGCGCTGGTACAACGCCTCGGCCGCCATCATGTTGACGATGCTGTCGCCCAGGAACTCCAGGCGCTCGTTGTGTGGCGCACCGGCACTGCGATGCGTCAGCGCCTGCTTCAGCAGCGCCGGGTCGCGGAAGGGATGACCGATCAGGTCACCACGTTGGAAAGGTTTATTCGGCACCGCTTCGGGTCAGGTCCTGGGATGAATCGAATTTGCCAACCACGTCCAGGTTGCCGACCAGCGGACGGCGCACTTCGTAGTTGACCTTGAGGGTCCAGCCATTGTCGCGGCGGTCGAACTTCACGTTGGCCGGCTTCACGTTTTCCGAGTAGTTGATGTACAGCCGCTTGAAGAACAGATCCTGGATCCGGGCCGGTTCCATGCTGCCCACACCCGGCTCGTTGGCCAGGCTCTTCATCGCCGAGCGCACCGCGTAATACTCCTGGTACATCGGGAACAGCTTCATGCCGATGTAAAGGAAGAAACCGACCACGATCAGGACCGCCAGGAACGAGGTCAGGGTCATGCCACGCTGCGTGTTCATCGTCTTCATTGCGTTCTCCCCAGATACGCGTTGGATGTGAAAATACTCGGTTGATGCCCGATCAGTTGATGCTCGAGCCGATCCGCGACGGCTCGAAGCCATCCTTGCAGAACCAGCCCTGGCAGTTCAGCCAGATCAGGAAGGCCTTGCCGCGCAGGTTTTCTTCCGGCAGCAGGCCCCAGAAACGGCCATCGTCGCTGTTGTCACGGTTGTCGCCCATCACAAGGTACTTGCCGGCCGGCACGGTCCACTGGCCCTGGCCACGCGGATAGTCGGTCTCCAGCACGGTGTGGGTACGACCCGGCAGGTGTTCGACCAGCAGGTTGGCACCCTCGCCCTGGCCCTTGTGGCCTGCATAGATGCCCTTGTTGTCGTACTTCAGCGGTTCGCCGTTGAGGATCACGCCGTCGCCTTCGAAGACCACGGTGTCGCCCGGCACGCCGATGACGCGCTTGATGAAGTTCTCACCCTTGGCCGGATCGTTGTCGCTGTGGCCGGGGAAGTGGAACACCACCACGTCGCCGCGCGACGGCTCGCCAAACGGCACGATCTTGGTGTTGCTGATCGGCAGGCGCAGGCCGTAGGAGAACTTGTTGACCAGGATGAAGTCGCCGATCAGCAGGTTCGGCATCATCGAGCTGGACGGGATCTTGTACGGCTCGGCGATGAAACTGCGCACGATCAGCACGATCGCCAGCACCGGGAAGAACGCACGCGAGTAATCCACCAGCACCGGCTCGGAGTCGAGCAGGCCCGCGCGCTGGGCGCGACGCTTGGCGAGGTACAGCTTGTCCGCGAGCAGGATCAGGCCCGAGGCCAGGGTCAGCACGACCAGGAGGATCTCAAACAGTTTCATTCAGGGTCCTTTGCAACGTCACCAGACGACCGGCCCCGCAGGGCCGGTGCGGGCCTTACTTGTTGTCCATCTGCAGGACGGCCAGGAACGCTTCCTGCGGAATCTCCACGCGTCCGACCTGCTTCATGCGCTTCTTGCCTTCCTTCTGCTTTTCCAGAAGCTTCTTCTTGCGCGAAACGTCGCCACCATAGCACTTGGCCAGCACGTTCTTGCGCATGGCCTTGACCGTGGTGCGGGCGATGATCTGCGAGCCGACGGCGGCCTGGATGGCCACGTCGAACATCTGGCGCGGGATCAGGTCCTTCATCTTCTCGCACAGCTCGCGGCCACGTCGGTCAGCGTGGCTGCGGTGCACGATCAACGACAGCGCATCGACCTTGTCACCATTGATCAGCACGTCCACGCGCACGAACGGGCCTGCGTCGAAGCGCACGAAGTGGTAATCGAGCGAGGCGTAGCCGCGGCTGACCGACTTCAGCTTGTCGAAGAAGTCCAGCACCACCTCGGCCATCGGCAGCTCGTAGCTGATCTGCACCTGGCTGCCCAGGTAGTTGATGCCGATCTGGCTGCCGCGCTTTTCTTCGCACAGCTTGATGATGTTGCCGATGTACTCCTCGGGGGTGAGCACGTTGGCGCGGATGATCGGTTCGCGGATTTCCTCGACCTGGTTCACCGCCGGCAGCTTGGCCGGGTTGTCCATGTTGATGATCGAGCCATCGGTCTTCAGGACCTCATACACCACCGTCGGCGCGGTGCTGATCAGGTCCAGGTTGTATTCGCGCTCCAGGCGCTCCTGCACGATTTCCATGTGCAGCATGCCCAGGAAGCCGCAGCGGAAGCCGAAGCCCATCGCCTCGGAGCTTTCCGGCTCGAAACGCAGCGCGGCATCGTTCAGGCGCAGCTTGTCCAGCGCTTCGCGCAGGTCCGGGTAGTCTTCGGCATCGACCGGGAACAGGCCGGCGAACACGCGCGGCTGCATTTCCTGGAAGCCCGGCAGCGGCTTCGGCGCCGGATCGCCGGCCAGGGTGAGGGTGTCGCCGACCGGCGCGCCATGCACGTCCTTGATGCTGGCGGTGACCCAGCCCACTTCACCGGCACGCAGCGCCGGCAGCACCTTGCGCTTCGGCGTGAACACGCCGACGTTGTCGACCTGGTGGTTGCGGCCGGTCGACATCACCTGCAGCTTGTCACCGGCCTTGATCTCGCCCTGCATCACGCGCACCAGCGACACCACGCCGAGGTAGTTGTCGAACCACGAGTCGATGATCAGCGCCTGCAGCTTGTCGGTGTCGCGCGGCGCCGGCGGCGGAATGCGGTGCACGATCGCTTCCAGCACGTCCTGCACGTTGAGGCCGGTCTTGGCACTGACCGGCACGGCGTCGGAGGCATCGATGCCGATCACGGCCTCGATCTCGGCCTTGGCGCGCTCGATGTCGGCGGTGGGCAGGTCGATCTTGTTGATCACCGGCACCACTTCCAGGCCCTGCTCCACGGCGGTGTAGCAGTTGGCCACCGACTGGGCTTCCACGCCCTGCGCCGCATCGACCACCAGCAGCGCGCCTTCGCAGGCGGCCAGCGAGCGGCTGACTTCATAGGAGAAGTCGACGTGGCCGGGGGTGTCGATGAAGTTCAGGTGGTAGGTCTGCCCGTCCTTGGCCAGGTACGGCAGTGACACCGACTGCGCCTTGATCGTGATGCCACGCTCGCGCTCGATCGGATTGGAATCGAGCACCTGCGCTTCCATCTCGCGGGCCTGCAGGCCACCGCAGAGCTGGATGATGCGGTCGGCCAGCGTGGACTTGCCGTGGTCGACATGGGCGATGATGGAGAAGTTGCGGATGTTCCGCATCGAATCAGAAGACATAGGTGGCGGCGGCGCGCGGCGTCGTCAGGGTAACGGTCGATTATCGCACGCCCAGCGCCCGGCCGCGAAAACCGGCTGCCGGGCACCGGCCCGGAACGACCGAAGCCCCGCCGGGGCGGGGCTTCGGGGGAGGCCCAGGGGCCGCCGGAGCGGCCCCGGCAGGCCCTACTGGCCGGCCTTGACCGCCACGAAGGCGCTGTTGCCATTGGCCGTGCGGACCAGCAGCATGACCACGTCGTCCTTCTTGAAGCTGGACAGCGCCCGGTTCAGGGCATCCACACTGCCGACCGCGACGCGGCCGACCTGCAGGATCACCATGCCCGGCGACAGGCCGGCATCACGCGCCGCCTGGCCCTTGACCCCGGTGATGCGCACGCCTTCGTTGCCGTTGAGCCCGAACTGCTTGCGCTGAGCTGCGCTCAGGTCGCTCACGTCCAGCCCCAGCAGGGCATTGGCCCCGGTCTGCGGCGCCGCCTCGGCACCGCCGGCCGACGGCCCGCGGGCACTGGCCTGCCCGTCTTCACTCAGGGCGGTCAACGTGGCACTGAGGTCATGCGGCTTGCCGTCGCGGTACACCACCAGGTTCACCTTGCTGCCCGGCGCCATCGCACCGATCAGCGGCGGCAGGTCGGACCAGCTGTTGACCGGGCTGCCGTTGACCGAGCGGATGACGTCGCCCACCTGCACGCCGGCCTTGGCGGCCGCACTGCCGGCCACGATCTGGTTGACCAGGGCGCCACGGCTGTCCGGCAGGCCCAGGCCCTGCGCCTTCAGCGAATCGATCGGCTCCACGACCGCGCCGAGCTGGCCGCGGGTGACCTTGCCGCTCTTCTTGATCTGCTCCACCGCGCTCATCGCCAGGTCGATCGGGATCGCGAAGCTGATGCCCATGTAGCCGCCGGACGCGGAGAAGATCTGCGAGTTGATGCCGACCACTTCGCCGCGGGTGTTCAGAAGAGGGCCACCGGAATTGCCCTGGTTGATCGCCACGTCGGTCTGGATGAACGGCACATAGCGCTGGTCGGGGCCACCCGTACTGCGGCCGACGGCGCTGACCACGCCGGCGGTGACAGAATGGTCGAGGCCGAACGGCGAGCCGATCGCGACAACCCACTGCCCCGGCTTCAGGCTGTTGGAGTCACCCACGCGCACGGTTGGCAGGTTCTTCCCGTCGATCTTCAGCAGGGCGACGTCGTACTGCTGGTCGCTGCCCACCACCTTGGCGGTGAACTCACGGCTGTCGCCCAGCTTGACCTTCACGTCACTGGCGTCGGCCACCACGTGGTAGTTGGTCAGCACATAGCCATCGGGCGAGATGATGAAGCCCGAGCCCATGCCACGGCCCTTGATGCTGGGGCCACCGTCTGGCCCACCCGGCCCCTGCCCCGGCATCGGGAAGTCGGGACCAAAGAAGCGGCGGAAGAACTCCGGCATGTCATCGTCGCCCATCGGGCCGCGCGCGGCCTGGCGGTTGTTGCGGACGATGGTGGTATCGACGTTGACCACGCCCGGGCCGACCTGTTCGACCAGGTTGGTGAAGTCGGGCAGGCCACTGACCAGCGGCTGCGCCGGTGCCCGCGCGGCCGCGGCTGGCGCGGGCTGGGTCTGCGCGACGGGCGCCGGCGCCTGTGCGCAGGCCACCAGGGGAAGGGTCAGGGCCAGCAGGCCAATGGCCTGCGTGCGGAGTCGGGGAGTCATCGGACGGCAACCTCCGGGTCGGGTGGAAAGAGGAATACGGGCCCCGCCGACGGCGGGGCGTGAAGGCGCCCGGCTCAGTCGCGCGGGCGCGGCGGCACCGGCAGGTCATCCTGCAGGCGCGGCTCGAACGGATAGAACGCGGCACTACCGGCGTGGGCCGGGAAGCTGGCATTGAGCGCGCCGCCAGCGGTGGGCGCCAGGCTGGAGCGCGGCCATGGCCGGGCCTGCAGCCCGCTGACCTCGCCGAACGGCAGGTTGCGGTTGGCCGGCACGGTCGGGGTCAACGGTGCCTGCACGGCCGCGATGGCGCGCTGCGAAGTGTCGTCGCGCTGGGCGGCACGCGCGGCCTGCTGGCTGCGCGTAGCGCTGGCACGGCGGGCGTCCTGGCGGCGGCCCGCCGCGGCCATCGCTACGGCCGGCGCAGCAGCCACGGCCACCGCGGCCGTGTCCACCGAAGCCTCGGTGACTGGGGTCGGCGCGGCCGGTGCCAGTTCCGCCTGGCTGGCGATCACCTGCGGCGCCAGCGGTTCACCCGGCGTCGCCTCCTTCAATTTCTCGCCGCCGATGAACAGGGCGACCGCGGCGACCGATGCGGCCAGCGCAGCACCGCCGCCCCAGGCGCGCCAGCCACTGCGACGCACCTGGCGACGCGGCTCGGCCTGCGGCGTCGGCTCTGCCGCAATGGCGGCCGCAACGGCGGCACTGAAGCCGGCCGGTGCCAACGCCGGGGCCTGCCCGCGCATCACGTCGCCCAGCAGCTGCCAGCGCTCCTGGCAGCCGGCCAGTTCGGGGTCGTGTTCCATCCGGCGCAGCAGGAAGCGCGCTTCATCGGCACCCAGCTCGCCATCGACCAGGGCCGACAGCTGCTCGCGATGGCGCTGGTCCAGGCGCTGCCCGGCGGGCGATTGATGGTTCTGCGATTCGTTGAACGGATTACTGGTCATACGCGGCTCTTCTCACGGGTGGCGCTGCCGATGTCCAACAGCGGCCGGAGTTCGGTGTCGATCGCCTCGCGCGCCCGGAAGATCCGGGAACGCACGGTGCCGATCGGGCACCCCATCTTCTGCGCGATATCCTCGTAGCTCAGGCCTTCCACCTCGCGCAGGGTGATCGCCGACCGGAGTTCCTCCGGCAGCGCGTTGACGGCCTTCATGACCGTCTGTTCCAGCTCCTGGCGCATCAACTCGCGCTCGGGCGTGTCGGTGTCCCGCAGGCGGGTACCGCTGTCGAACTGCTCGGCGTCACCGATGTCGATGTCATCGGTCGGCGGACGACGATTGTGTGAAGCCAGGTAGTTTTTGGCGGTATTCACGGCGATTCGATGCAACCAGGTTGAGAACTGGGCATCGCCACGGAAACTCCCGATCGCGCGGTAGGCACGGATGAAAGTGTCCTGGGCGACGTCCTGACATTCGCTCCAGTCGGCGATGTAGCGACCGACCAGGGCCACGACCCGATGCTGGTACTTGCGCACCAGGACATCGAACGCGGCACTCTCGCCGTGCTGCACGCGCCGGACCAGCTCCAGATCCAGCTCCTGAGGTGTATCAACATCGGCCATGAGGGGCCGCACTCCTGTCAGCCCAACCGACGTCGGGCAATGAGACTGCCAATCCCGGGAAAAGTTCAGTCGCCGATCACCTGGCGCCGCACCAGCTTTTAACCACCATTCGGTTAGCGTCCCGATCCACGGCCATGGATCCGGGGGCGCCACTCCCCTGCTATTGGGATTTGACGCGGGGGAAACAACCTCTGGATCATAGCCGCTTCTCCATACACAACCGGATGGAACGTCCATGCTCTCAGGCTTCGATGGTCTCCGCTTCAGCCACTGGCACCCCGAGATCCGCGACGACGGCGTGGTGGTTCTCTCCCTGGATCGCCAGGACAGCAGCGTCAATGCGATGTCGCAGGACGTGCTGCTGGAACTGGGCGACCTGCTTGAGCGCATTGCCCTGGACCCGCCCAAGGGCGTGGTCATCCAGTCGCTGAAGAAGGCCGGCTTCATTGCCGGTGCCGACCTGAAGGAGTTCCAGGAATTCGACCGTCGCGGCACCGTCAACGACGCGATCCGGCGTGGCCAGGCCACCTACCAGAAGCTGGCCGAGCTGCCCTGCCCGACCGTGGCGGCCATCCACGGCCACTGCCTCGGCGGTGGCACCGAGCTTGCCCTGGCCTGCCGCTATCGCGTGGCCTCCAATGACAGCAGCACCCGCATCGGCCTGCCGGAGACCCAGCTGGGCATCTTCCCGGGGTGGGGTGGCAGCGCCCGCCTGCCGCACCTGGTGGGCGCCCCGGCAGCGATGGACATGATGCTGACCGGCCGCACCCTGTCGGCCTCGGCCGCGCGTGGCATCGGCCTGGTCGACAAGGTGGTGGCACCGGCGGTGGTGCTCGACACGGCCGTTGCACTGGCGCTGTCCGGCACCACCCGCCCGTTCAAGCAGCGCGCCACGGCCTGGGCCACCAACACCTGGCTGGCACGCACGCTGCTGGCACCGCAGATGGTCAAGCAGGTCGCCCGCAAGGCGAAGAAGGACCAGTACCCGGCGCCGTACGCACTGATCAGCACCTGGCAGCGCAGTGGCGGCAAGCCGATCCAGGCCCGCCTGGACGCCGAGCGGCGTGCCGTGGTGAAGCTGGCCAGTACTCCGACCGCGCGCAACCTGATCCGTATCTTCTTCCTCACCGAACGCCTGAAGGGCCTCGGTGGCGGTGATTCCGGCATCCGCCACGTGCACGTGGTCGGCGCCGGCGTGATGGGCGGCGACATCGCCGCGTGGGCCGCCTACAAGGGCTTCGAGGTGACCCTGCAGGACCGCGAGCAGCGCTTCATCGACCCGGCCATGGAACGCGCGCAGGCGCTGTTCGCCAAGAAGGTGCGCGACGAGAGCAAGCGCCCGGCCGTGGCCGCGCGCCTGCGTGCCGACCTGGAAGGCAACGGCGTGGCCGAGGCCGACCTGGTGATCGAGGCAATCATCGAGAACCCCGAAGCCAAGCGTGCGCTGTACCAGACGCTTGAGCCGAAGATGAAGCAGGACGCCCTGCTGACCACCAACACCTCGTCGATTCCGCTGGTGGAACTGCGCGACCACATCCAGCGCCCTGCGCAGTTCGCGGGCCTGCACTACTTCAACCCGGTAGCGCAGATGCCGTTGGTGGAGATCATCCATCAGGACGGCATGGCGCCGGAGACCGAGCGTCGCCTGGCCGCGTTCTGCAAGGCGCTGGGCAAGTTCCCGGTGCCGGTGGCCGGCAGCCCGGGCTTCCTGGTCAACCGCGTGCTGTTCCCGTACATGCTGGAAGCGGCCACCGCGTATGCCGAGGGCATTCCGGGCCCGGTGATCGACAAGGCCGCGGTGAAGTTCGGCATGCCGATGGGCCCGATCGAACTGATCGATACCGTGGGCCTGGACGTGGCCGCCGGCGTCGGCCGCGAACTGGCGCCGTTCCTGGGCCTGCAGATCCCGGCCGCACTGCAGACGGTGGAACCGGACAAGCGCGGCAAGAAGGATGGCCAGGGCATCTACACCTGGGAGAACGGCAAGCCGAAGAAGCCGGACGTGGCCAGCGACTACCAGGCCCCGGCCGATCTGGAGGACCGCCTGATCCTGCCGCTGTTGAACGAGGCGGTGGCCTGCCTGCACGAGGGCGTGGTGGCCGACGCGGACCTGCTGGATGCCGGCGTGATCTTCGGCACCGGTTTCGCACCGTTCCGCGGCGGTCCGATCCAGCACATCCGTGCGGTCGGTGCCGATGCGATCGTCGAGCGGTTGAAGGCGCTGCAGCAGCGCCATGGCGACCGTTTCGCGCCGCGCCCCGGCTGGGACAACCCCGTCCTGCGCGAACCGGTGGTCTGAGTTCATCGGCCGGGCCTGCGGCCCGGCACCCGCAGAGGCAACGTCAAGTTCCACAGCAGAAGCCAGAGCCGGAGCAACAGCCGGCTCTGGCTTTTCTATTTGTTGGGCGGGGCGGTGTGGGCAGGCAGGACACGCCGTAAACCCGTCCATGGGGGCTCGATGGCGCCGTCCATGGCCCCAACGGTCCTGCCTGCCCACACCGCCCCACCCCTGACAGTTTCCCGGTAACGGTCGGTGAATCTCGATATCGGTGTGGATCACTACAAACTGATGGGTGTCGACCTTGCTCGTCACCAGGAGCGAAGCGACCGGCGTTTGATTTTGATTTTCTTTTTTCTTCTCCGTGGCTGGACGCACACGGAAACTGTCAGAGGCCGGGCGGGGTGGGTCCGCGGGGGTGTCCGCGGCATGGATGCCGCGGCCAAGCCTCCAGGGACGGATTCACGGCGTCCCCCGCGAACCCACCCCGCCCGGCCAAGCGCGGCTTTTGCTTTACGCAACCAACCCCACAGCCACGAGGGGCTGCGCCGTTGGCTGGAACACCCTGTTACCCAGACGGGGCATGTGCCCATCACAGCTGCATGCGATGCTCACCACCTGATCCCTGCCAGCGAGAATGCCCGCATGACCACCATCATCGCCCCGCGCGTGCACGACATCGGCGGCCTCGAAGTCCGTCGCGCCGTCCCCACCCTGCAGGCGCGCAGCATCGGCTCGTTCGTGTTCGTCGACCAGATGGGCCCGGCACTCATGCACCCCGGCACCGCCATCGACGTGCGCCCGCATCCGCATATCGGCCTGGCCACCGTCACCTACCTGTGGTCGGGCGCGATCGGCCACCGCGACACGCTGGGTTCGGATCAGGTGATCCGTCCCGGTGACGTCAACTGGATGACCGCCGGCCGCGGTATCGCCCATTCCGAGCGGACGCCGCAACCGGACCGCGACCATGACAACCCGATCCACGGCATGCAGACCTGGGTCGCGCTGCCGAAGTCGCACGAGGAAATCGAGCCGGCGTTCTACCACCATGCCGCTGCCACCCTGCCCGAGCAGCGTCGCAACGGCGCGTGGCTGCGGGTGATCGCCGGCCGTGCGTACGGCGAGGAATCGCCGGTGAAGGTATTCGCCGACACCCTCAACGTGGCAATCGATCTCGACCCCGATGCGGAAATCGATATCGACGACGGCCACCGCGAGCGCGCGTTGTACATCCTCGAGGGCGACGCGCAGCTGGATGGCGTGGATATTCCCGCGCAGCACCTGGTGATCCCCGAAGCCGGTGCACGCGGCCGCCTGCGCGCGAAGACGCCGGTGAAGGCGATGCTGTTCGGTGGCGAGCCGCTGGATGGCCCGCGCCACCTGTGGTGGAACTTCGTGTCGAGCTCGAAGGAGCGCATCGAGCAGGCCAAGCACGACTGGGAAGCCGGCCGCTTCGGCACCATTCCGGGCGACGACAAGGAATTCATCCCACTTCCGCAGTACTGAACATCGCGTGTTGCACACATCTGAAGGTGTATCCCTGCACCCGGCGTTGACGCTACAGTCACCCGCTGATCATTGAAATGTGACATAAATCACACTTTCGACCGTCAAAGGAGTGCAACACATGAGCATGGGTAAACGCTTGTCCGCCGAGTTCCTCGGCACGTTCTGGCTGGTTCTGGGTGGCTGTGGCAGTGCGGTGCTGGCCGCCAAGTTCGGTGGCGACGGCAATCCGCTGGGTATCGGTTTCCTCGGCGTGGCGCTGGCCTTCGGCCTGACCGTGGTGACCGGCGCCTATGCGTTCGGCCATATCTCCGGCGCGCACTTCAACCCGGCAGTCAGCGTCGGGCTGTGGGCCGGTGGTCGTTTCCCGACCAGGGATCTGGTGCCCTACATCATCGCCCAGGTTGCCGGCGGCCTGCTGGCCGGCTTCATCCTGCTGCAGATCGCCTCCGGCGCCACTGGCTTCGCCATCGATGGCAGCCAGGCGGGTGCGTTCGCCAGCAATGGCTATGGCACGCTGTCGCCCGGCGGCTACAGCGTGGCAGCCGCCTTCCTGTGCGAAGTGGTGCTGACGGCGGTGTTCCTGATCGTGATCATGGGTTCCACCCACGGCAAGGCACCGGCCGGTTTCGCCCCGCTGGCGATCGGCCTGTCGCTGACCCTGATCCACCTGATCAGCATTCCGGTCACCAACACCTCGGTGAACCCGGCCCGCTCCACCGCCGTGGCCTTCTTTGCCGGCAGCGGAGCAGTCAGCCAGCTGTGGCTGTTCTGGGTCGCTCCCCTGCTGGGCGGCGCGA
The DNA here is from genome assembly GCF_049384325.1 of Stenotrophomonas sp. CASM114. Taxonomy (NCBI): domain Bacteria; kingdom Pseudomonadati; phylum Pseudomonadota; class Gammaproteobacteria; order Lysobacterales; family Lysobacteraceae; genus Stenotrophomonas; species Stenotrophomonas sp. CASM114. The sequence goes on from NZ_JBMRGJ010000027.1 coordinate 13,400, forward strand.
TCGGCGGCCTGATCTACAAGTGGATCGGCAGCGACCGCTGATCCACGCGGCTCCCATTGCGGCCCACCCTCGGCCGCAATGGTTACTTCTGCAACCGCGAATTGTGCGATTGCTCACGTTCCGTTAAGGTTGAGTTGACCGTCCGTGCACATGCCGGATGGGGCGGCATCCGGGGATGGGATGCCACGGCCGCCGGCCCTGCTGGCGGAGCCAAACAACTCATCACCTTGGGGGATGCATGAAGTTCGTGCCTGTCATGTTGTCGAGCCTGCTGTTCGCTGCGGCCCAGGCGGCCGCGCAGGCGCCGTCCGAATGTCCTTCGCTGCCAGCCAGCAGTGGCCTGCAGTGGCAGCAGCAGGTGCAGGCCGATTTCCTGGTCTGCCGCGCCAGCACCCCTGATGGCCGCGAAGTACTGAGCCTGATGCTCAGCGCGCGTGACCCCGCCATTCCGCTGAGCCGCTCGCTGCGCCAGGAAAAAGGCAGCTTCGGCGGTGAATCGCTGTACTGGTACCAGCCCGACCTGGGCGGCCAGCAACCGCCGGGATATGCCGAACGGCGCATCAGCGTGGTCAAGATCGACAAAGGGCGTTATGCGCAGATTGCGCTGTATCCGGACAGCGCGCAGGAACTGAGCTCACTGCAGCAGCTGGCGCAGGGCATGAGCCTGACCCCTTCGGCCGTGGCCGCCGGGCGCTGAAGGTGACGGGATGACTGCCTGGCAGCATCCCCGCAATGCACCTCGATCGGCAGGTAGTGCCGGCCGCCGGCCGGCAAACCCTTCGGTCCTGATCAAAAGCAGGTGCCGGCCGGCGGCCGGCACTACCTCAGAACCTGCCTTCCTGGAAATCGACGAAGGCCTGCATCAGTTCCTGCCGCGTGTTCATCACGAACGGGCCGTGCCGCATCACCGGCTCGCGCAACGGACGGCCGGCCACCAGGATCAGCCGCGCGCCTTCGCTGCCAGCCGAAACATGCAGCTGTTCGCCGCCGCCCAGCACCGCCAGCTCCTGGCGCGCAACATCACGGGCGGCGTCCTGTTCACCCACCGTCAGTCCGCCTTCAAATACATAGGCAAAGGCGTTGTGGCCTTCCGGCAGCGTGTAAGTCCAGGCCCGGTCGGGCGCCAACGTGATGTCGAGATACAGCGGCTCGGTGGCCGGCTGCACGATCGGGCCGCGGGTGCCGTCGACCGAGCCGGCGATCACCTTCACTTCCACGCCGGCTGCCGGCTGCACCACGGGAATGCGCTCGGGCGCGAACTCCTGGTACTTCGGCTCGGTCATCTTCTCCTTCGCCGGCAGGTTCACCCACAGCTGGAATCCACGCATCTGCCCGCTTTCCTGCTCGGGCATCTCCGAGTGCACCAGGCCGCGGCCAGCGGTCATCCACTGCACGCTGCCCGGGGTCAACAGGCCTTCGTTGCCATGGTTGTCGCGATGCCGCATGCGTCCGTCGAGCATGTAGGTGACGGTCTCGAAACCGCGGTGCGGGTGTTCCGGGAAGCCGGCGATGTAGTCCTCGGCCCGGTCGGTGCCGAATTCATCGAGCAGCAGGAACGGGTCCAGGTCCGGCAGCGTCGGGCCGCCGATGACGCGGGTCAGGCGCACGCCGGCACCGTCGGAGGTGGGCATGCCACGGATGGTGCGCAGCACGCGGACCGGTTCGGGAAGGCTCATGGCGACTCCTGTGGGATGGATGCCCCTGAAGATGGACGCCACATGGCCGTACGCCAATGGATGGCACCGCAACCAATTGTTCCATCCCTGATGTTGGCTGCACGTCAGCGCCACCGTCGTACGACCAAAGTACTACCGCCGATTCGTCCTGTGCCAATTGACCCTGTCGTGGGCAAGCAGGACTCTTTGACTGTCTTTCCGGGAGAGAGCACCTCATGAAAGGGTTTTCCAAACTGGGCTGGGCGGCACTCGCCCTGCTCGGCGCATTCTGTCTGGGCACCGTCGCCCTGCGCCGCGGCGAGCACATCAACGCACTGTGGATCGTGGTGGCCGCGGTCTCGCTGTACCTGGTCGCCTACCGCTTCTACAGCCTGTTCATCGCCAACAAGGTGATGCAGCTGGATCCGACCCGGGCCACCCCGGCGGTGATCAACAACGATGGCCTGGACTACGTGCCGACCAACAAGCACGTGCTGTTCGGCCACCACTTCGCCGCCATTGCCGGCGCCGGCCCGCTGGTCGGCCCGGTGCTGGCCGCGCAGATGGGCTACCTGCCCGGCCTGCTGTGGCTGGTGGTGGGCGTGGTGCTGGCCGGTGCGGTGCAGGACTTCATGGTGCTGTTCCTGTCCAGCCGTCGCAACGGCCGCTCGCTGGGTGACCTGGTGCGCGAGGAGATGGGCCAGGTACCCGGCACCATCGCCCTGTTCGGTGCGTTCCTGATCATGATCATCATCCTGGCGGTGCTGGCGATGGTGGTGGTCAAGGCGCTGGCCGAAAGCCCGTGGGGCATGTTCACGGTGATCGCGACGATGCCCATCGCGATCCTGATGGGCGTGTACATGCGCTACATCCGCCCCGGCAGGATCGGCGAAATTTCGGTGGTTGGCCTGATCCTGCTGCTGGCCGCGATCTGGTACGGCGGCAAGGTCGCCGCCGACCCGGTGTGGGGCCCGGCATTCACCTTCACCGGTACCCAGATCACCTGGATGCTGATCGGCTACGGCTTCGTCGCCTCGGTGCTGCCGGTGTGGCTGCTGCTGGCCCCGCGCGACTACCTGTCGACCTTCCTCAAGATCGGCACCATCATCGCGCTGGCCATCGGCATCCTGGTGGTGATGCCGGAACTGAAGATGCCGGCACTGACCCAGTTCGCCGCCAGCGGTGATGGCCCGGTGTGGAAGGGCGGCATGTTCCCCTTCCTGTTCATCACCATCGCCTGCGGTGCGGTCTCGGGTTTCCACGCACTGATCTCCTCCGGCACCACGCCGAAGCTGCTGGCCAATGAAGCGCACATGCGCTACATCGGCTACGGCGGCATGCTGATGGAATCGTTCGTGGCGGTGATGGCGCTGGTGGCGGCCTCGATCATCGATCCGGGCATCTACTTCGCGATGAACAGCCCGGCCGCCGTGATCGGTGCCGATGCAGCCTCGGCGGCGCACTACATCACCAACACCTGGGGCTTCACCATCACCCCCGAGCAGTTGACCGCGACCGCGGCCGCCATCGGTGAACCCACCATCCTGCACCGCGCCGGTGGTGCACCGACGCTGGCGGTAGGCATAGCGCAGATCCTGCACGAAGCGATTCCCAGTGGCAGCGACGCGATGATGGCGTTCTGGTACCACTTCGCGATCCTGTTCGAAGCCTTGTTCATCCTGACCGCGGTGGACGCCGGTACCCGCGCCGGGCGCTTCATGCTGCAGGACCTGCTGGGCAACTTCGTGCCGGCCCTGAAGAAGACCGAGTCGTGGACCGCCAACATCATCGGTACCGCCGGCTGCGTGGCGCTGTGGGGCTACCTGCTCTACACCGGCGTGGTCGATCCGTTCGGCGGCATCCAGACGCTGTGGCCGCTGTTCGGCATCTCCAACCAGATGCTGGCTGGCATCGCGCTGATGCTGGGCACGGTGGTGCTGTTCAAGATGAAGCGTGACCGCTATGCGTGGGTCACTGCGGTACCGGCGGTGTGGCTGCTGATCTGCACCACCTACGCCGGCTTCATCAAGATCTTCGACAGCAACCCGGCGCAGGGTTTCCTGGCGCAGGCACACAAGTTCCAGGCCGCGCTCGCCAGCGATACGATCACTGCACCGGCCAAGTCGGTGGCGCAGATGAAGCAGATCGTGGTCAACGCCTACGTCAACACCGGCCTGACCGCGCTGTTCCTGCTGGTGGTCGGCGCGGTGCTGGTGTATTCGATCAAGACCATCCTGGCGGCACGCCGCAACCCGCAGCGCAGCGACCGCGAGACCCCGTACGTGGCGCTGAAGCCGCATGAAATGGTGGATCTGTGATGAGCACGCAACTGGTTCCCGCCGGCCAGTACCAGGCGCACCGCCGCATCTGGCGGCGCCTGGTGCAGACCGCACGACTGTGCTGCGGCATTCCTGACTACGACAACTACGTCCGGCACATGCTGGATAAGCACCCGGACCAGGAGCCGATGGACTACAAGACGTTCTTCCGCGAGCGCCAGGAAGCGCGTTACGGCGGACGCAACGGCGGGCGCTGCTGCTGAGGGCCAGGCCTGCCTTTCAGCAGGCAAAAGAAAGCCGAGCGCGGGCTCGGCTCTACACTGGCAGAGCGGGTTCGCGGCGCACGCCGCGAACCCGCAACAGGATCGTCCGGCCAGGACTCAGGCGCCGGCCATCCACTTCAGGATCAGGCCGGTGACATACGCCAGCCCGGTGCCGGTGGCATAGCCCACCGTACCCAGCAGCACGCCCACCGGGGCCAGCGTCGGATGGAAGGCTGCGGCCACCACGGGGGCCGAGGCGGCCGCGCCGATGTTGCCCTGCGAACCGATCGCGAAGAAGAACAGCGGCGCGCGCAGCAGCTTGGCTACCCCCCACAGCACCAGCACGTGCGTGGCCATCCAGATCGCGCCAAGCAGGAACAGCCACGGCCGATCCAGCAGCGACAGCAGGTTCATCTGCATGCCGATGCAGGCGATCAGGAAGTACAGGAACACCGTGCCCAGCCGCGAAGCGCCTGCGGCTTCCAGCCGGCGCGCACGGGTGAAGCTCAGGCCCAGGCCCATCGCCGTGGACAGCAGGATCACCCAGACGAACTGGCTGTCGAGGCTGAACTGGCTGGCCCAGCTGACATTGGCCTTGAACCAGCCCGACAACGGCGCGGCGATGGCATGGGCCAGGCCGACGCCACCCAATGCCACGCCAACGATCACCATCAGGTCGGTCATGCTGGGAATGCGCGCGTTCTGTGCCTCGTAGGCGCTGATGCGTGCCTTCATCTCGTCGATGGCGCGGGTGTCGGCACCGTTGCGGGTATCGATCTGCTGCGCGCGGTTGGCCAAAAACAGCAGGATCGCCATCCACAGGCTGGCGCAGGCCACGTCGACCACCGCGAACTGGCCAAAGGTGGTGGCATCGGTGCCGAACACCTCGCGCATGGCCACCATGTTGGCGCCGCCACCGATCCAGCTGCCGGCCAGCGCGGCCATGCCGGCCCAGGTATCACCGGCCACCGTTTCCGGATGGATCAGCTTCATCAGCTGGAACGAGACGATGGCGCCGAGCATGATGCCGGCGGTACCGGCACAGAACACGATCAGCAGCTTTGGGCCGAGCTTGATGACGCCTTTCAGGTCGATCGACAGTGTTAGCAGGACCAGCGCAGCGGGCAGCAGCACGTCGCGCGCGACCGGGTTGTAGAGCGAGGTGTTGTGGCCATCGATGACACCGGCGGTGTTGTAGATGGCGGGGATGAAGTAGCACAGCAGCAGTGCCGGCACCCAGGCGAAGATCTTCTTCAACAACGGGGTCGGACCACTGGCGGCCCAGAAGATCAGGGCCAGGGTGGCGGCAATCAGGCCCAGTCCAACGATGTCGTTGCTGATCAGGGCGGTAGCGGGTTCGGTCGGCATGGGATCCTCTGTCGATCGAAAGAGCGGAGAAAAAAAAGCGCCGCATGAAGCGGCGCAGGTCGAGATTAACATTGTCTTCACGCCTGGTCATGCTGCGCTGCTTGTCGCCTTCCCCTGCATTGACGACGATTGCGGCATCACCGTTGTGGAGCAGGCCCATGCAGCTTGGTGCGTTCTCTGTCAGCCTGTCCGTGAAGGACCTGGCCGCCTCCCGCGCGTTCCACGAAGCCCTCGGGTTCTCGGTCACCGGTGGCGATCCCACGCAGAACTGGCTGGTAATGCGCAGCAACGGCACGGTCATCGGGCTGTTCCAGGGCATGTTCGAGGGCAACCTGCTGACCTTCAACCCCGGCTGGGACCAGCACAGGCAGGAGCTGCCCCACTTCCAGGATGTGCGTGAACTGCAGGCGGAACTGGATGCCAAGGGCATCGAACTGGCAGTCCGCACTGACCCCGATGGCCAGGGGACCGGCTACCTGCAGCTGGCCGATCCCGACGGCAACGTGATCCTGATCGACCAGCACGTGGCGCGGCCGAACGGGCGGTAATGCGAACAGCCATTGCGTGGGTAGGCGTCGACCTTGGTCGACGGGCCGCATGCCAACCAAGGTTGGCATCTACCAGGACGGCCGGATCAGGCCGGGCGCGAGGCACTGAAATCGAGCGTGACACGCGTTCCGCGCGGCTCGCAGGGCTGCAGCTGCAGGGTCCAGCCCAGGTGCTCGCACAACCGCGCGATCAGGTCCAGGCCGATGCCGCCGCCACGATCGGCGCGTCCGCCACGGGCCATGCGCGCGTGGATGGCGGCAATCTCCTCCGGGCTCATGCCATGCCCTGGGTCCTGCAGCGTCAGCACCGCCGACGCACTCAGCTGCAGCTCGATATGGCCGCGGCCGCTGTTCTCGATGGCATTGCGCAGCAGGTTGCCGATCGCCGCCTGCACCACTGCCATCGGCGCAACGATATCCACCGGCGCCGCCTGGATGCCGATGCTCAGGTCCTTGTCACCGAGCAGGTGGCGATGGTCGTCGACGATCTCCGGCAGCAGCTGGTCCAGGGCGATGCGCTCGGCACGCGCGGCCAGGCGTGCCGGATCACGCGCCAGCACCAGCAGCAGCTCGATCAGCTGCTCCACACTCTGCGCTGTGCGCAACACCCGCTGCATCTGCTGGCGGGCGCGCTCGGGCAGGCCCGGTTGCTCCAGCGCGAGCTCGGCAGCACCGGTCATCACCGCGATCGGCGTGCGCAGTTCGTGGCTGGCGGTGCTGATGAAGACCCGCTCGCGCTCGACGAACTGCTCGTTGCGGTCCAGGTAGTCGTTCAACGCACCGGCGATGGTATGCAGCTCAGCGCTGCCGCGCGGATCGACCTCGATACGCTGGCCCTGCACGCCCGGCCGCAGCCCGGCAATGTGCTGTGCCAGCAGGCTCAACGGACGCACCATCCGCTCCATGCCGAACGACGCCATCAGCACGGTGACGAAGATCATGATCACCCCGGCCAGCATCACCCAGCGCGTGGCGAACTGTTCCAGGTCATGGAAATCGGAGATGTCCAGCGCCAGCGCCACCCGTCCCATCGACTGCGTTTCACGGACCATCACCGCCGTCTCGCGGCCCTTGACCATCACGCCGTCATGCAACCCAGGATGCAGGGAGCGCAGGCTCTCTGGCAGATTGACTGCGTCAAAGCGGTACAGGCTCAGCGTGTCCGAGTCCTGCCAGCGATAGTGAGGTTCGTGCTCGACATGCTCGACGATGCTGTCCAGTTCGGAATTGAGCAGCGCGCGCCACGCGGCGTGCTCGGCGTGTTCGTGCACGTAGTTGCCGACACTGAACACTGCAATCGACAGCAGTGCCAGGTACCCGAGCAACCACCACACCACCCGCCGGTACAGCGGCCCCGGCTTACGCGCCCTCATCAGCATTCCTGCCTGCGTCGGCAGCGTCCATCAGCGCCAACCGATAGCCCACCCGCGGCAGCGTATGGATCAGCTTGTCGGCAAACGGGCCGTCGACGCTGCGACGCAGCTCGTAGACATGCGAGCGCAGCAGATCGCCATCCGGTGGCTCGTCGCCCCACAGGGCGAACTCCAGCTGCTGGCGGGTGACCGCACCGGGGCTGGCGCGCATCAGCACTTCCAGCAGCTTGCGGCAGGCCGGGTACAGATGCAGCACCTGGCCACCACGCTGGGCTTCCAGGGTCGCCAGGTCCAGCACCAGGTCGCCCACCTGCAGGCGCTTGCGCGGATTGCGGCCCTGCGCGCGCAGCAGCAGCGCCTCCAGCCGCACTTCCAGCTCGGGCAGGGCGAACGGCTTGGTCAGGTAGTCGTCGGCACCGGCGCGGAAGCCGGCGATCTTGTCCGGCAGCTCGTCGCGCGCGGTCAGCATGATCACCGGCACCTCCGACGCGTGCTCGGCGCGCAGGCGACGCAGCACCTCCGGCCCCTCCATGCGCGGCAGCATCCAGTCCAGGATCACCGCATCGTAGGGGTGGCTGCCTGCCAGGTGCAGGCCGGTGATGCCATCCGGGGCCACGTCGAGCACGTGCCCGCGCGACTCGAAATAGTCGAACAGGTTGGCCACCAGCTGGCGGTTGTCCTCGATCACCAACAGACGCATGCACGAAAGATCCACGGAAGTTCGTACCATGGTAGCGCCGACCATGTCGGAATGCGGTCGCCCTGCGCCCGCTCCGACGCCTTTCCTACCCCAGCCACGTCAGAGTGGCGGTTTTGCTCCCGGAGCCTGCCGTGCCCGTAGCCCTGCCCCGCCGTTGGCGCCTGCCCCTGTTGTGGCTGCTGATCATCGCCGCGTTGGCCGCCGGTATCGGCCTGCGCCAGCCGCAGCCGCCGGACGAGCCGCGCTTCGTGCTGGCGGCCCGTACCATGGTCGAAAGTGGGGAATGGCTGCTGCCGCACCGGGGCGTGGAGCTGTACGCGGAGAAGCCGCCGGTCTTCATGTGGCTGCAGGCGGCCGCTTACGAGGTGGTCGGCAGCTGGCAATGGTCGTTCCTGCTGCCGTCGCTGCTGGGCGCCCTGCTCAGCCTGTGGCTGGTGTCGGACCTGGCACGGCGGCTGTGGTCACCCCGGCATTCCCTGTACGCCCTCGCGGCGCTGTTCTGCACCCTGCAGTTCGGCCTGATGGCCAAGCGCGCGCAGATCGACATGGTGCTGGTCGGCATGACCACGGTGGCCCTGTGGGGATTGATGCGCCACCTGTGCGAGCGCCGCAGCCTGCCCGCGCTGTGGCTGGCCGGTTTCGCCGCTGGCCTCGGCACGGTGACCAAGGGCGTGGGGTTCCTGCCGCTGCTGATGGTGCTGCCGTGGTTCGGCTGGTGGCTGTACCAGCGCCGCCGCGGGCGCAGCGTGGAGGGTCCGCACCCGGCAACGCTGCTGTGGCTGATCCCGGCCTTCCTGCTGGGCGTGGCGGTGTGGCTTGCCCCGCTGGGCTGGGCGTTGCTGCATGAGCCCAGCGCGTCCCTGCAGTCCTACGCCCACGAACTGCTATTCAAGCAGACCGGCACCCGCTACGCCAACGCCTGGCACCACCGCCAGCCGGTCTGGTACTACCTGCAGGTGATCCTGACCTTGTGGCTGCCGGGCAGCCTGTTGCTGCCGATGCTGTTCAAACCCTGGTGGCGCCGCATCCGCCGTGGTGACCGCCGGCAATGGCTGCTGCTGGGGTGGGCGCTGCTGGTGCTGGTGTTCTTCAGTGCCAGCCCCGGCAAGCGCGAGGTCTATGTGCTGCCAATGCTGCCGGCGATGGCGCTGGCGGTGGCCCCGCTGTTGCCTGGCCTGCTGCGACGGCTGTGCGTGCGGCGGTACCTGTTCGGCTACACCGTGGTGCTGATGCTGGCCACCGGCGTGCTCGGCGTGATGCTGATGACCGAGCATCCGTGGGCCCTGGCGCAGCTGGAACGGCGGGCGATGCCCGATTCGCTGCTGCCGGTGCTGGGAGATGGCCTGCTGACCTTTGCCATTGCCCTGGCCACGTTGATCGTGTGGCTGCGGGTGCGACGTGCCGCAACGCTGGTGTTGCTGACCCACGGCATGCTGTGGATGCTCTACGGCCTGGTGCTGATCCCGGCGCTGGATCCGTATGCATCAGCGTCGGCGGTGATGCGCCGGGTGGGCGCGCGGATCGGCCCGGATGCGGAGCTGGCACTGGTCGCCTGGCGCGAACAGAACCTGCTGCAGGCAGATCGGCCGGTGCGCGAGTTCGGCTTCAAGCGCCCGTGGGCCGAGCAGTGGCATGACGCCGGCCCGTGGCTGGCCGAGGCACCGGGCAAGCGCTGGGTGCTGGTGCTGGACGATGCCATGAGCCCCTGCGTGGACCCGGCCAAGGTGATCGACATCGGCATTGCCAACAGGAATCGTTGGCAACTGCTTCCCGGTACGGCCTGGGACCCGAAGTGCCACGCCGAGCGCACCGGATCGACCGCCGAAGAAGACTGAACGGTGACGCGCGCCGGGGACTCATTAACCCGGCGCGAACGGGCGTCCGACCCTTCTCCGACATCGAGGTGACGAGCATGAGCGCGGATTCCCGAACCGCCCCTTCCCAGCATGCCCGTTCGTCCCATTGATGCGGTTGCGCCGCTTGCGACATCACCACTGGCGTCAAGATTCGCCGTAACTCACTTCTGGCTGCCTGTCGCAATCGGTCTGCCCGTGTTTACGCTGCTGATGGGTTTCGGCGGTGATCAATGGGTGGCCGATCACCTGTTCCGCCTCGAAGGTGGCCACTGGGCGTTGCAGGACGCCTGGGTCACCCGCACGGTGGTGCACAAGGCCGGCAAGTGGCTGAGCACATCGGCGGCGCTGGTCGCGATCCTGTTGTGCGTGCACCACTGGCGCAAGGGGGGCGATCGCACCCTGCGATGGGCGCTGCTTTATGTCGTAATTGGCATGGCGCTGGGTACGGGCGTGATCTCCCTGCTGAAGACCCTGGTGCCGATGGAATGTCCCTGGGACCTGCTGCGCTACGGTGGCCATCAGCCCTATATCGGGCTTTTCACGCAGCGCCCGGCCGGCATGGCCGCACAGGCCTGCTTCCCTGCCGGCCACGCCAGCGCAGGTTATGCGTGGCTGTGCCTGTACTATTTCGCCCTGCTGTGGCGCCCGTCGTGGCGCTGGGCAGGCTTGTGGATCGGCCTCGGCACCGGCCTGCTGTTCGGCATCAGCCAGCAGCTGCGCGGCGCGCATTTCCTTTCGCATGACGTTGCCACCGCGTTGATATGTTGGCTGCTGTCACTCGGCCTGTACCTGATCGTCAAAGGCATCCTGATCCGCCGTCAGCTGGACCGTCCCAACCGCCAGGAGGCAAACGCATGAGTGCATCGGTCCAACGCCCCGCCCGCTCTTCTGCGCTGGCGGGTCTTCGCCACTGGCGGCCACAGCTGTCCACCGAAGCACTGATCGCGTTCACCAGCCTGTTCTTCGCGGTGGCCGGCAACGGCCTGTTCTGGCACAGCGCGATGGCCAGCCATCCGGGCAGCCTGCGCTACGCGCTGTCGCTGCTGCTGTTGCTGCTGGGTGCGCACGGCGTGCTGCTGGGCATCCTGGTCTGGCGCTGGAACGCCAAAGTGGTGATCAGCCTGCTGCTGCTGGTGACCGCATTCGCCGCACACTACATGAGCCGCTACCACATCTACCTGGATGCGGACATGCTGCGCAACGTGCTGGCGACCGACCCCAAGGAAAGCCGCGAGCTGATGACCGTATCGCTGCTGTGGCCGGTACTGCTGCTGGCAGTGCTGCCGATGGTGGTGCTGTGGCGCGTGCAGCTGCGCCGCCGCAGCTGGGGCCGCAGCCTGCTCTGGCGCGTCGGCTTCCTGGCGGTGGCGGCAGTGACGGCTGTCGGCGGCGCGTTGATCTCGTTCCAGGATGTCTCGGCACTGATGCGCAACCAGCGTGAAGTGCGCTATCTCGCGACACCGGCCAATGTCCTGTTGGGCATGCCGCGTGCATTGCGTGGCGACAATCCGGTGCAGCGCGCGCCGAAGCTGCCGATCGGCACCGATGCCAAGGCCACCCCGCGCGCGCCGGCCAGCAAGCCGCGCCTGCTGGTGATCGTCATGGGCGAGACCGTGCGTGCGCAGAACTGGGGGCTCAACGGTGGCCGCAACACCACCCCGGAACTGGCGCAGGCCAGCGTGATCAATTTCCCGGACATGCACTCGTGCGGCACCAGCACCGAGGTTTCGCTACCGTGCCTGTTCTCGCCATGGGGTCGTCACGACTACGACGAAAAGAAGATCCGTGCGCACCAGTCGCTGCTGCACGTCCTGGACCGCGCCGGCATCGTGCCGTTGTGGCGTGACAACCAGTCCGGCTGCAAGGGCGTGTGCGAGGGCCTGGACTTCCAGTCGCTGTCCGATGCCACCACGCCGGGCCTGTGCGCCGATGGCCGCTGCATGGATGAGATCCTGCTGCAGGACCTGGCCACCCAGGTGCGGGCCAGGCCCGGCGACCGGGTGGTGGTGCTGCATCAGCTGGGCAACCACGGACCGGCCTACTTCGAGCGCTATCCGCCCGCATTCCGCCGTTTCACCCCGACCTGCGATACCCGTGACATTGGCCGTTGCTCGCGCGAAGAGATCACCAACAGCTACGACAATGCCGTGCTGTACACCGATCACTTCCTGACAAAGACCATCGGCACGCTGCAGGGCATGCAGGATTACGACACGGCGATGATCTACCTGTCCGACCACGGCGAGTCGCTGGGCGAGAAGGGGCTGTTCCTGCATGGTGTGCCCTACGCCATCGCCCCGGCCGAGCAGACCCGGGTACCGATGACGATGTGGTTCTCGCCGGGCTTCGCCAGCAGCCGCGGGCTGGACCTGCAGTGCGTGCGCAAGCGTTCGGCGGCGTATACCGACCATGACAACCTGTTCCCGTCGGTGCTGGGCCTGATGCAGGTGAAGACCTCGCTGTACGAACGCGACCGCGACGTGTTCGCCAACTGCGAGAGTTGAGGGGTGTTCGGCAGGGCTTGCAGCCCTGCATCTGCGGTAGTGCCGGCCGCTGGCCGGCAGCCTCGACAGCAACAGCAACAGCGTGCATTCCGTGGGATGGCGGGGTGGGCCCGGTGGCGGGAGTGGCCGCGGCATCCATGCCGCGGACACTCCCGCCACCGGACCCACCCCGCCTTCGACAGTATTCCGCGATCTGTTGGAACGATCTTGGGGTCAGATCCGTTTTCCGGAGGAAAACGGATCTGACCCCATTTTGATTGTCGATATCTGACAGATGTGTCGACCAAGGTCGACACCTACCGACAGCACACGGAATCTGTCAGAGGTGGGGCGGTGTGGGCTTGCAGGACCGTTGGCGCCATGGATGGCGCCATCGAGCCCCCATGGATGGGTTTACGGCGTGTCCTGCAAGCCCACACCGCCGCGCCATCCCACAGATACCCCGCTGTTGCGGTTGCTTCGGCGGTTGCTGTTGCTTGTGCTCTGGCCTCTGCGGGTGCCGGGCGCCGCCCGGCCGACTTCCGCCACTTGCGGAGGCAGCGGCTGCCCACTAGCCTTCGGCCGTCGTTCACCACCCAAGGACCGCCCGTGAAACACCGTCATCTCCTGCTGGCCTCGGCAATCGCCGCCGCCACGCTGGCCCTGGCCGCCTGCAAGAAGGAAGCTGCCCCAGGCACCGATACCGCCAGCAGCAGCGCCCCGGCCGGCGAAACCGCCGACCAGTTCGTGGCCCGCATCAATGCCGAGTTCAAGGCCGCCTACCCGGAGATGACCTCGGCGCAGTGGCTGTCCTCCACCTACATCAACAGTGATTCGGAACGCATCGCGGCCAAGGCCAACGAGCGCTCGCTGACCCAGCTCAACAGCTGGATCGAACAGGCTGCGAAGTTCGACGGCAAGCCGATGAGCGAGGACAGCAAGCGCGCGATCCACCTGCTGAAGCTGATGTCGTCGATGCCGGCACCGCGCGACCCGGCCAAGCTGGCCGAGCTGACCCAGATCGCCACCCGCATGGAAGGCAGCTATGGCGCCGGCAGGTACTGCACCGATGCCAACGATCCGAACTCCTGCCGCCAGCTGGGCGAGCTGGAGCAGGTGCTGGCACGCAGCCGCGACTACGACAAGCAGCTCGACGCCTGGCAGGGCTGGCACAGCACCACCAAGAACATGCGCGGCGACTACCAGAAGTTCGTCGGCCTGGTGAACGAAGGCGCCAAGGGCATGGGCTTCACCGATGCCGGCCAGATGTGGCGCAGCGGCTATGACATGCCGCCGGAGCAGATCGGCCCGGAAACCGACCGCCTGTGGGAACAGGTCAAGCCGATGTACGAGCAGCTGCACTGCTACGCACGTGGCAAGCTGGACAAGACCTACGGCAAGGACAAGGCCGAAGTGGGCAACGGCCTGATCGCCGCGCACCTGCTGGGCAACATGTGGCAGCAGGACTGGTCGAACCTGTGGGACCAGCTGGAACCGTACCCGGGCGCCGGCAGCCTGGACATCACCGCGGCGCTGGAGAAGCAATACCAGACCAACCTGAGCGCGGCGCTGGCCAAGGCCGGCAAGGATGCCAACGTGGCCGCGCAGTACAAGGCGCAGCGCGAGGCCGAACTGCGCACCGCCAAGCAGATGACCGAACGCGCGCAGGACTTCTACGTGTCGCTGGGCATGCCGTCGCTGCCGCAGTCGTACTGGGAACGCACCCAGTTCATCAAGCCCGATGACCGCGACGTGGTCTGCCACGCCAGCGCCTGGGACATGAACATGGAAGGCGACGTGCGCACCAAGATGTGCATCAAGCCGAACGAAGAGAACTTCACCACCATCTACCACGAGCTGGGCCACATCTATTACGACCTGGCCTACAACCCGCTGCCGCCGCTGTTCCAGGGCGGTGCCAACGATGGGTTCCATGAAGCGATCGGCGACACCATCGTGCTGGCGATGACCCCCAAGTACCTCAGCTCGATCGGCCTGGTCGATGCGCCGACCGAAAGCCGCGAAGCGGTCATCAACAACCAGATGCGCATGGCGCTGTCGGGCGTGTCGTTCCTGCCGTTCGGGCTGATGATCGACCGCTGGCGCTGGGGTGTGTTCGATGGTTCGATCACCGCCGACAACTACAACAAGGCATGGTGGGACCTGAAGGCCAAGTACCAGGGCGTGGCGCCTGCCAGTACCCGTGGCGAGGAGTTCTTCGATCCGGGCGCGAAGTACCACGTGCCAGGCAACACCCCGTACACCCGCTACTTCCTGGCGCGCATCCTGCAGTTCCAGTTCTACAAGGGCCTGTGCGACGCGGCCGGCTACAAGGGCCCGCTGCATGAGTGCACCTTCTACGGCAACAAGGAAGCCGGCCAGAAATACTGGGCGATGCTGAGCAAGGGTGCCAGCCAGCCGTGGCAGGCCACGCTGAAGGAGCTGACCGGCACCGACAAGCTCGATGCCGGCCCGATGATCGAGTACTTCACGCCGGTCAACGAGTGGCTGAAGCAGCAGAACGAAGGCCAGATGTGCGGCTGGCAGGCCAACGCGGCCCCGGCGGCAAAATGAAAAAAGGGGCGGGTCCGCAAGGATCCGCCCCTTCCTGGTAGTGCCGGCCGCTGGCCGGCAACCACGCGATGAAGACCCCGCGGGCAGCCGGCCAGCGGCCGGCTCTACCGGAATGCCTGTCAGCTGTCCTTCTTCGCCGCCATCGCCGCGGCCAGGTCCGCCTTGAACTCCTCGAAGGTCTGGCCCTTCTCCTTCGCTTCGGCCTGTGCGGCGTCGCGCAGCGCATCGGAGTACATCAGGCGCACCGGCGTGCCGTTGCGCTCGTGCAGTTCACCGGCCTGCATGATCAGCGCCAGTACCTGCGCGGCGGAGTCACTGTGGCCGGCGATACGGCCGTCCATGCCCAGCACCCATTCGCCATCGCGGCGCACGACACCGGCCAGCAGGGTGCGCTGCGCGTCGCGCAGTTCCGCATGTGGCTCCACCGGCGAGGCCTGGGCAGCGGCCTTGTTGGCGGCCTGCTTTTCCTGGCGACGGCGCTGGTCGCGGCGGGTCTTGGAGCTGGTGGACATGGTGCGGTACCGCTGCGAAAGGGGGCGCAAGGATAGCGCACCCCACGCGCAGCACCGCTTCACGCGCGCTCGATCCAGCAAGGTCAGTCCAGCACCTTGCCGTGCCGCCAGTAACCCATGAAGGTGATCGTGCGGCGGTCCAGCCCGCACTCGCGGACCAGATGGCGACGGATCGCCATCACCGCTCCCGCCTCGCCTGCCACCCAGGCATACAGCGGCCCGGCCACGCTGGCATCGGCCTGTTCCCAGAGAATCTGCGCGTCAACGTCGATCTCTTCCAGTTCTTCGCCAGCGACCACGCTCGAGGCGGCCAGGCGCGCCTGCACCGCCTGCAACAGGGGCGCCCCGTACGCCGCCCGCCCGCGCGGCAGCCAGACAAGCTCGGCGGTAGCCGGCGCCTTCAGCGGCACGGCGTCGCCGGCCTGCGCCACTTCCAGCAGGGCCAGCGTACGTGGCGGATCCACCCTGGCCGCCAGTTCCTCAAGAATGCCGGCCACTGCCGGCAGCGCGGTCTCGTCAGCCACCAGCAGCACCTGGCCAACGCCGGCCGGCGGCTTCCATTCCCAGCCCTCGCTGCTGTCGGCGCAGTCGGCATCCGGGGCCAGCAGCACCACGCGGTCGCCCGGCCGTGCATGGATGGCCCATCGCGAGGCCGGCCCGGTCTCGCCATGCAGCACGAAATCAACATCGACCTCGCCCTGCTCTGCACGCAGCTGGCGGAGGGTGTAGGTGCGCATCGGCGGGCGCTGATCGTCCGGCAGGGCCCGGTAGCGCGGGTACCAGTCCTCGCCGCTGGGGACCTGCGGCGCCTCCTGGCCGGGCAAGGGGAAGAACACCTTGATGCGCTGGTCCGGCCCTCCGGTCGCCATCCGCGCCACGTCGGCACCGGTGAACACCATGCGGTCCAGGGAAGGGGAAAGAACGCGGCGCTCCTTCAGCGCCACCTCGAACAGGCGGTAGGTCTGCTGCGCAGCCATGGGGAACCTCATGCAACGACAGTGGATCGGCTGGCTGTCGTGCACCTGTGCACCGGCTGGCTGGAGTGCCCAGCCTAGTCCGGCGGTTTCCCGTCGCAAGCGTTGCGGGCGTCGTAGCCTGCCCTACCCCTGCGCGCTGCTCAGTGACCCGTGCAGGCTGCCTGCGCCGCGCGTTCGCGCCGGTGTTCCCAGTACCAGAACACGAAGCCGGCGCCGAAGAACCCAGCCTGGCCCAACGCCAGGTGCAGCGGGCTGGCGCTGAGCAGCGGCGACACCACGCCGGCCACCACGGTGCTGATCATCAGCTGCACGAAGGCCTGCAGCGACGAGGCCAGGCCGCGCTGGTGCGGGTACATGTCCAGCACCGCCAGCGCCAGGATCGGGAAGATCAGCGCCATGCCCATGCCACCCAGGAAGATCGGCAGCACCGCCCACGGCAGCACGAACTGCGGCGCCAGCGCCACGTAGCCGACGTTCAGCAGCACCGACAGCGCGCACAGGCCGAAACCAATGGATACCTGGCGGGTGGGCGTGGTGTGCCCGGCCATGCGCCCGGACAGGAACGAGCCGGTGGTCATGCCGCCGATGGTGGGGATGAACAGCCAGGCGAAGCCGCCCTCGCCCAGGTGCAGGTGCTGCATCACGAACACCGGCGCCGAGGAGATGTACAGGAAGATGCCGCCGAAACCGATGCTGCCGGCCAGCGCCAGGCGCAGGAAACGCGGATTGAAACCGATGCGCACGTAGTCACGCATCAGCACGCGCGGCGACAGCGGCACCCGTGCCTCGACCGGATGGGTTTCCGGCAGGTAGCGCGCGGTCGCTGCCAGCAGGACCAGTGCGAACACCACCAGGAACCAGAAGATCAGCGGCCAGCCCGCGCCACTGAGCAGGATCCAGCCACCGATGATCGGTGCGATGGCCGGGGCGATGCCGAACAGCATCGACACCTGGCTCATCAACCGCTGCGCGTCGTGGCCGTGGTACAGGTCGCGGATCACCGCGCGGCCGACGATCATGCCGACGCCCGCGGACAGGCCCTGCAGCGCGCGGAACGCCAGCAGCGTGGTCAGGTCGGTGGACAGCGCACAGCCGACCGAGGCGCCGACGAACACCACCAGGCCACCGAGGATCACCCGCTTGCGGCCCCAGGCATCGGACAGCGGGCCATGTGCCAGGCTCATCAGGCCGTAGAACAGCAGGTACACGCTGATGGTCTGCTGCACCGCCACCTCGTCCACCGCCAGGCGCTGGGCCAGCTGCGGGAACGCCGGGAAGATGGTGTCGATCGAGAACGGACCGAACATGGCCAGGCCGGCGAGCAGCAGGGCCATGCGGCGGGTGGAAGGAGCAACAGCGGCGGTCATGGAGAAGGCGTCCGGCAGGGCCATGCGCGGCACGCACGGCGGGCGCCAGTCCCCTGCAGCAGGGACGGCGCCAGATGAATTCGGGTATCCGCCCATCATAGGTGTGGATTGCGCCTGATGCCATGCAGCAGTGCACAAAACGCACGGGCGGGCCATCGGCCATTCAGGCGCCGCGGCCGGGCCCGCAGGCGGCTGGCGCGCCCGCAACGGGCTATAATCGGCGGGCAACACGGTGGGAGAAGCGGAACACCGCTGCCGAAGGCGCAACGCCCGTAATCGCTCAGGCCCGATACCACCCGTAACACAACTCTGGAGAGACCGGTTCGATCCGGCGCCGAAGGGGCACGAAGCCGCGGTTTTCCGCGCTTCCAAACTCTCAGGCAAAAGGACAGAGGGGCGCCCCGCAGACCGCCGACCGGCGGCTTGTGCCCGTGCGTGTGCCCTTTCCTGACGGATCCTTCGCCATGTCCCAGAACACCCCTTCCCTGCGTGAGCTCGAGCACCACAATGCGTTCGTCGAGCGCCACATCGGCCCCAACGATGCCGAGATCGCGCAGATGCTCGACGTCGTCGGCCACGCGTCGCTGGATGCGATGACCGATGCCATCGTACCGGCCAAGATCAAGTCGCCGGCGCCGCTGGCACTGCCGGAATCGATGACCGAAGTGCAGGCACTGGCGAAGATCCGTGCGATCGCCGACAAGAACACCGTGCTGCGCAGCTTCATCGGCCAGGGCTACTACGGTACCCACACGCCGAACGTGATCCTGCGCAACATCCTGGAAAACCCGGCCTGGTACACCGCCTACACCCCGTACCAGGCCGAGATCTCGCAGGGCCGCATGGAAGCGCTGATCAACTTCCAGACCCTGTGCGCCGACCTCACCGGCATGGAAATCGCCAACGCCTCGCTGCTGGACGAAGCCACCGCCGCAGCTGAAGCGATGACCCTGGCCAAGCGTTCGGCCAAGTCGAAGTCGGACACCTTCTTCGTGCACGACGCCGTGCACCCGCAGACCCTGGAACTGCTGCGTACCCGCGCCGAGCCCATGGGCATCGTGCTGCGCGTCGGCACCCCGGCCGAGGCACTGGAAGCAGAAGCCTTCGGCCTGCTGCTGCAGTACCCGGACACCTTCGGCCAGATCGGCGACTACAAGGCGCTGGTCGAGGCCGTGCACGCGCGCGGCGGCCTGGTGGCCGTGGCCACCGACCTGCTGGCGCTGACCCTGCTGGCCGCCCCGGGCGAATGGGGTGCGGACATCGTGGTCGGCAACAGCCAGCGTTTCGGCGTGCCGTTCGGCTTCGGCGGGCCGCACGCCGCATTCATGGCCTGCCGCGACGCCTACAAGCGCTCAATGCCGGGCCGCCTGATCGGCGTCTCGGTCGATGCCCAGGGCAACCCGGCCTACCGCCTGACCCTGCAGACCCGCGAGCAGCACATCCGCCGCGAGAAGGCCACCTCCAACATCTGTACCGCACAGGTGCTGCTGGCGGTGATGGCCTCGATGTATGCCGTGTACCACGGCCCGGAAGGCCTGACCCGCATCGCCCGGCGCACCCACCGCCTGGCCTCGATCCTGGCCGCCGCGCTGCGCGAGGCCGGCGTGCAGGTCGGTGGCGACTTCTTCGACACCCTGCATGTCACCGGCGTGCACGCCGATGAGATTCACGCCAAGGCCCGCGCCGCCGGTTACAACCTGCGTGCGATCGACAGCGACTCGGTCGGCATCAGCCTGGACGAGACCGCCACCCGCGCCGACGTGGTCGCACTGGCCGCCGTGTTCGGTGCGCAGGCCGACGTCGACGCGCTGGATGCCAGCACCGCCGATGCGCTGCCGGCCGGCCTGCTGCGCCAGTCCGCATTCCTGACCCATCCGGTGTTCAACACCCACCACAGCGAGCACGAACTGCTGCGCTACCTGCGCTCGCTGGCCGACAAGGACCTGGCGATGGACCGCACGATGATCCCGCTGGGCTCGTGCACCATGAAGCTCAACGCCACCGCCGAGATGATCCCGGTGACCTGGCCGGAGTTCTCGCAGATCCACCCGCTGGTGCCGGCCGACCAGGCGCTGGGCTACAAGGAACTCATCGACACGCTGGAAGCGATGCTGGTGGAATGCACCGGCTATGACGCGGTCAGCCTGCAGCCGAACTCCGGCGCGCAGGGCGAGTACGCCGGCCTGCTGGCGATCCGCGCCTACCACCGCTCGCGCGGCGAAGGCCACCGCGACATCTGCCTGATCCCGGATTCGGCGCACGGCACCAACCCGGCCTCGGCGCAGATGTGCGGCATGAAGGTGGTGGTGACCAAGACCGATGCCAACGGCAACGTCGACGTCGAGGACATCCGCCTCAACGCCGAGAAGTACAGCGACCGCCTGGCCGCGATCATGATGACCTACCCGTCCACGCACGGCGTGTTCGAGGAAGAGGTGGTGGAGATCTGCGAGATCATCCACAAGCACGGCGGCCAGGTGTACACCGACGGTGCCAACATGAATGCCCTGGTCGGCGTGGCCAAGCCGGGCAAGTGGGGGTCGGACGTTTCGCACCTGAATCTGCACAAGACCTTCTGCATCCCGCACGGCGGTGGCGGCCCGGGCGTCGGCCCGTGCGCGGTCAAGGAGCACCTGGCCCCGTTCCTGCCGGGCAAGCTGGGTGACAACGGCCCGGTCGGCATGGTCAGCGCGGCCAGCTTCGGCAGCGCCTCGATCCTGCCGATCAGCTGGATGTACATCGCGATGATGGGCCGCGACGGCCTGCGCAAGGCCACCCAGGTCGCGCAGCTCAACGCCAACTACATCGCCAAGCGCCTGGCCCCGCACTTCAAGACCCTGTACACCGGCCGCAACGGCCTGGTGGCGCACGAGTGCATCCTGGACGTGCGCCCGCTGGAGAAGACCAGCGGCATCGGTGCCGAGGACGTGGCCAAGCGCCTGATCGACTTCGGCTTCCACGCCCCGACCCTGAGCTTCCCGGTGGCCGGCACGCTGATGGTGGAGCCGACCGAGAGCGAATCGCTGCACGAACTGGATCGCTTCATCAACGCGATGATCCAGATCCGCGAGGAGATCACCGCGATCGAAGACGGCCGCCTGGACCGCGAGGACAACCCGCTGAAGAACGCGCCGCACACTGCCACCGCAGTGACCGCCAGCGAGTGGACCCACGCCTACCCGCGCGAACTGGCCGCCTTCCCGCTGGCCAGCCTGAAGCAGAGCAAATACTGGCCGCCGGTGGCGCGTGTCGACAATGTGTACGGCGACAAGAACGTGATGTGCGCCTGCATCCCGGTCGATGCCTACAAGGATGATGAAGTCGAGGCGTGATTCCTCACTGCATCGGTAAAGAAAACGGCCCGCGCAAGCGGGCCGTTTTCATGGGGCGTGTGGACCAAGGCCCACACCCACAAGCATCCGATCACGGGTCCGGCATCTGCCCCAGGCTCAACTGCCACGACACGCCAAAGCGGTCCTGCACCCAGCCGTAGCGATTGCTGAAGTCATAGTCGCCCACCGGCATCAACCAATGGCCGCCCTCACCCAGCACGCGTGCCGCGCGCTCGAACTGCTCGGCACCGGAACACTCGACGAACAGCGAGATCGACGGCGAGAAGGTGAAATCGTGCACGTCCAGGCTGTCGAAGCACAGGTAGTGGGTGCCACCGAGCAGGAAGATGGCCTGGCGGACCTGCCCCGGCACGCCGGCGCCGGCCCCCTCGGGATGGCGTTGCAGGGCCAGCAGCCGGAAATCGGCAAAGGCTTCGGCGTACAGGGCCAGCGCGGCCTCGGCCTGGCCGGTGAACATCAGGAAGGGACGGCTGCGCAGCATGCGGTACTCCTGGTCGACGGGCCGATGACGGCCCACGCGATCAGGATGGCACGGCAGATGTGCAGCCCCCGTGGTAGTGCCGGCCGCGGGCCGGCAACCCCCATCAAGCCTCGCGCATGCGCCGGGCGATGGCGCTGCCGGCGGCGATCGTGGCGGTCAACGCCACCATCGACAGGAACTGCAGGCGGGTGTGCGACTCACTCAGCAGCAGGCCGAAGATCAGCGCAAGGATCGCCAGTGCACAGCAGGTCAGCCACGGGAAACCGGCCATGCGGAACGGCAGTCGGGTACCCAGACGATCCGCGCGACGACGCAGCACCAGCTGCGAGACCAGCGACAGCGTCCACACCAGCAGGCAGGTGGAACCGACGATGTTCAGCAGCACTGGCAGCACCCGGTCCGGGAACAGCAGTTCCATCACCGTGGCGGCAAAGCCGAACAGCACGCTGGCCAGCACGGCGATCACCGGCACCTGGCGCGGGTCGGTCCAGCCAAGCACGGCCGGCGCTTCGCGACGCTGCGCCAGCGAATACATCATGCGCGAGGCGCCGTAGAGGTTGGCATTGAGCGCCGACAGCAGCGCGATCACGGCGATCAGCGTGATGGCGGTACCAGCGCCCGGGATGCGGGCGATGTCCAGCACGGCGGCGAACGGCGACTTCAGCGCCTCGCTGGTCCACGGCACCACGGCGATGATCACGCTCAGCGAGCCGATGTAGAACACCAGGATGCGCCAGGCCACGGTGCGGATGGCACGGGCAATGCTGCGCTCGGGGTCTTCGGTTTCGGCCGCCGCCACGGCCACGATCTCGGTGCCGCCGAAGGCGAACACCACCACCAGCAGCGCCGCGCCGATCCCGGCCAGGCCCTTCGGCGCAAAGCCACCGTGTTCGGTGAAGTTGCTCAGGCCCGGGGAGGTCACCTGCGGCAGCCATCCCATCAGCAGCGCCACGCCAATGGCGATGAACGCCAGGATCGCCGCGACCTTGAGGATGGCGAACCAGAATTCGAACTCGCCGAAGTTCTTCACTCCGAGCAGGTTGATCGCGGTGAAGAACAGCATGAACGCCAACGCCGCCATCGGTACCGGTATCGCCGGCCAGACCGTGGCCAGCAGCCCGGCCGCACCCACTGCTTCGGCGGCGATCACGATCACCAGCTGCACCCACCACAGCCAGCCCACGGTGGCACCGGCGGTAGCCCCCATGGCGTCGGCTGCATACACCGAGAACGCGCCGCTGGTCGGTTTGGCCGCCGCCATCTCGCCCAGAGCGTTCATCACGATGATCACCAGCGCTCCGGCGACCAGATACGACACCAGGACCGCCGGACCGGCCGCCTGCACACCCACGCCCGAGCCGAGGAACAGCCCGGCGCCGATGGCGCTGCCCAGGCCCATCATGATCAGCTGGCGGGGCTTGAGCGAATGTCCGAGGCGGGACGGCGAAGCGGTCGGAATCGAGTTGGGCATCGGCGGGGCTGGCGGCGGGCTACAGGGGCGACACCTTACCCTGTCCCGTGCCCACGGGGATAGGCACAGCGCAGCAGGCCGCTCAGGCCAGCGCCGGCTCGCCGACGTTCCCACCGATACGGGCACGATAGGCACGCGGCGAGAAACCGGTTTCAGCCTTGAACTTGCGGGTGAAGGCACTCTGGTCGCTGAAACCGCAGGCCTGGCCGATGCAGGCGATGCTGTCGTCGCCATGCAGCAGATGCATGGCCATCTGGATCCGCAGCCGGGTCAGCACCTGCTGCGGGGTCATCTGGAACACCTTGCGGAAGCTGCGCTCCAGCTTGGACAGCGAAAAGCCGGTGATGTCCAGCAGGGTCTGCATGCGCACGTTCTCGGCGTAGTGCGCGTTGAGGTGGGCCAGCGCCAGCCGCAGCTGCTCGTACTGGGTGCCGAGGCTGTCCTTCTGGCCAAGGTCGCGCGAAATGCCGATCAGGCCCTCGATGGCCCCGTCGACCACCAGCGGGCGCTTGCAGGTCAGGCACCAGCCCGGTTCGCGGTTGGCGAACAGGTGCAGCTCCATCAGGTTCTCGATCACCTCACCGGACAGCACGCGGGCGTCCTGGTCAACGTAGTCCGCACTGAGGCCGGTCGGGTAGATTTCGGCCGCCGTACGCCCGATCACGTCCTTGCGCGCGCGCAGACCCAGCCGCCGCAGCATGGTCTGGTTGACGTGGGTGTAACGCCCCTGGCGGTCCTTGATGAAGAACAGCACATCCGGGATGGCGTCGAACAGGGCTTCGATGTCGGCGGGCTCGACTCGCATGGAACAAGCATACCCGAGCCTGCTTTTGCCTGTACGTTCACCTTTGCCGGACCTCGGTTTAACGGGCCCGGTTCCAGTGTCGTGGTTCTCTTTGAGCATCCGGAGCCAACGTCAATGGCCGCCAGCAAGCCGACCGGCAAGCGCGCAACCACCCACGCCGAGAACCACCACCGCGGCAACGGCGATGAACTGCACCAGCAGGCCGGGGGCAGTCATCCGGCGATGACCACCGACCAGGGCATTCCGGTGGCGGACAACCAGAACTCCCTGCGCCAGGGACCTCGGGGGCCTACGCTGCTGGAGGACTTCATCCTGCGCGAGAAGATCACCCACTTCGACCATGAGCGCATTCCCGAGCGCATCGTGCACGCCCGCGGCAGCGCTGCGCATGGCTACTTCGAGCTGACCCGATCACTGGCAGCCCATACCCGCGCGCGCATCCTGACCGAGGTCGGCGTGAAGACGCCGGTATTCACCCGCTTCTCGACCGTGGCCGGTGGCGCAGGCTCGGTGGATACCCCGCGCGACGTGCGCGGCTTTGCGGTCAAGTTCTACACCAAGGAGGGCAACTGGGATCTGGTCGGCAACAACATCCCGGTGTTCTTCATCCAGGACGCGATGAAGTTTCCGGATCTGGTGCACGCAGTGAAGATGGAACCGGACCGCGCCTTCCCGCAGGCCGCGTCGGCCCACGACACGTTCTGGGACTTCATTTCGCTGATGCCCGAATCGATGCACATGATCATGTGGGCGATGAGCGACCGGGCCATCCCGCGTTCGCTGCGGATGATCGAAGGCTTCGGTGTGCACAGCTTCCGCCTGCTGAACGATGCCGGCGAGTCGACGTTCGTCAAGTTCCACTGGCGGCCCAAGCTGGGCATTCAGTCCACGGTCTGGGACGAAGCGTTGAAACTGCAATCGGCCGACAATGACTTCCATCGCCGCGACCTGTTCGAGGCCATCCAGCGCGGCGACTTTCCCGAATGGGAGCTGGCGGTGCAGCTGTTCACCGAAGAAGACGCCGACGCATTCCCGTTCGACCACCTGGATCCAACCAAGATCATTCCCGAATCGCTGGTGCCGTTGCAGGTGATCGGGCGCATGGTACTGGACCGCTGGCCCGACAACTTCTTCGCAGAGACCGAGCAGGTGGCGTTCTGCCCGGCCAACGTGCCGCCCGGCATCGACTTCAGCAACGACCCGCTGCTGCAGGGCCGCCTGTTCTCCTACCTGGACACCCAGCTGCTGCGCCTGGGCGGCCCGAACTTCCACCAGATCCCGGTGAATGCACCGAAGTGTCCGTTTGCCAATCATCAGCGCGACGGCCACATGCAGATGCAGGTGCCCAAGGGCCGCGTCGCCTACGATCCCAGCTCGCTGCAGGACGACACCCCGCGCGAGACGCCTGCCGGATTCCGCAGCCATGCCAGCGCCGACGATGGCCGCAAGGGCCGCACCCGCGCGGAGAGTTTCGCCGACCACTACAGCCAGGCCCGGATGTTCTTCCGCAGCCTGGAAAAGCCGGAGCAGGCGCACCTGGCATCGGCGCTGGTGTTCGAGTTGTCCAAGGTGGAAACGCTGAAGGTGCGGGTGCGCACCGTCAGCCACCTGCGCAACATCGATGACGCGCTGGCGCAGCGCGTGGCCGATGGCCTGGCCTTGCCTGCGCTGCCCGACCCGGCCCCAACCGCCACGCCGGTGCTGGACATGCCACCCGCTCCCGAGGTGCGCGTGATCGGGCGTAACAAGCCCACCCTGCAGGGTCGCTGCATCGGCATCCTGTTCGACGAAGGCTCCGACGCGCGCGTGATTGCCAGCCTGAGCAAGGCCGTCCGGAAGGCAGGTGCAGACGTGAAGCTTGTCGCGCCAAAAGTGGGAGGCGCCACGCTGAGCGATGGCGCATTGCAGGCGGCAGATGGGCAGCTGGCGGGCACCCCGTCAGCCGTGTTCGATGCAGTAGCCGTGGTGCTCAGCCTTGAAGCCGCGAAGGCCTTGTCGAAAGAGAGTGCAGCCGTCGAATTCGTCAGCCAGGCGTGGGCACACCTGAAGGCCATCGCCAGCGACGCGGGCGGCCAGGTGCTGCTGAAGGCGGCGCGCGTCGGCAACGACCCCGGCATCGTCGAAGCAGAAGACGCCAAGGCATTCCTGGCGGCGGCCGCCACCCGCCAGTGGGCGCGCGAGCCCAAGCTGCGCCTGCTGGCCTGACCACAACGACAGGAGAATCGTCATGCCACGTGGTGACAAATCCGCATACACCGAAAAGCAGAAGCGCCAGGCCGAGCACATCGAGGAAAGCGAACGTGATCGCGGCGCGAGTGAAGGCACCGCCGAACGCATTGCCTGGGCCACCGTGAACAAGCAGGACGGCGGCGGCAAGCGCGCCGGCAGTGCCCGCAAGGGCGCGAAGAAGGCGACCAGCAAGAAGGCTGCCAAGAAGGCGCCTGCCAGGAAATCGGCCACAAAGAAGGCCGCAACCAAGAGGACGGCGGCGAAGAAGGCACCTGCGAAGAAGGCGGTGGCGAAGAAGGCACCGGCTCGCAAGACCGCGACAAAGAAGGCCGCAAAGAAGACGGCGAAGAAGGCAGCGGTAAAGAAGGCGGGTACGGCCGCCGCGCGGAGCGCCGCCGCGAAGAAGGCAGCCAAGACGCGGGCCGCGAAGAAGACCGTGCGCAAGGCGGCGGCGAAGAAAGCCGCGCGCACGCGCGCACGCGGCTGAGTCTTCGATCAGGAGGGGAACGCCCTCATCCATGCGGCAACTTCGGCTGCGGCTGCCTCGGCACGGGCCTGCAGCAGTAGATGCGGCCCTTCCAGCGATACGTGCCGGGCATCGGGCAACAAGACCTGCAGCTCGGCCACGCTGGGCGGCCACAACAGGTGGTCCTGTCGTGCATGCAGGCATAACGTCGGCAGCGTGAGCTTCGGCAACTGCGCGCGGACATCGATCTGCAGTGTCGCCGCAGCGCGCTGCCGCAGGATCGCGGTCGGTACCGCAGCGATCGCATGTCGCAGCTCGCGAAGGTTCATGCGTGTCCGCCAATGCCCCAGCAGAAGCCGGGCCAGCAACGCCAGCGGCGGCGGTGGCCATGCAGGGGCAAGCAAGCGTGCGCTCGCCGCTGGCAGTGGCACCGGTCGCCGCGCGAAGGTCGTACTCAGTATCAATCCGCGCAATCCCGGCGGTGAAGCCACCGCCAGTTCGATAGCCAGCGGCCCGGCAAACGATTCAGCCAGCAGCACAAAGGGAGAGATGGGAAGCTGCGGGCGCAGGATCGACGCCAATGTAACGTAGTCCTGTGGCCCGTGCATGGGCAGCGGCAGCACCTGCACGGTAACCCCCTGGTCCTGCATCGCTTCCACGAAGCATGTCGACAGCAGGCCGCTGCCATCCAGCCCGGGCAGCATCACGATCGGGAGCATCACGGCGTTCATCACATTGCTCACCTCTCAGCTCCCTTCGCACGGCTCGCTGCCCCGCAGCTTCGCTTATCGGCTCGACCCAGGGAAGTGCACGCCGCTGCTCGCGGCGCTACCCTGATGGCCCCGGACAGACGAGGAAGGCGGCATGCGCAAGCCACGCTGGCTCAGCTGGACCGGCATTGCCCTATGCGCGCTCTATCTCGCGCTGACCACCTGGCTGGTGCTCGATGCCCGGTCCAACAGCGACCCCAAGAGCGCCTACATCCTCATGCAACTGCCGGTGATGCTGCAGACCGCGGCACTCAACGTCATCGGCGTGGGACGCTGGCTTTCCGGAATGACCTGGATCACCGTCTACCTTCTGGTGATTCCTCCCACGCTTGGCGTGCTGTACGTGCTTGGGGCCATGCTCGGCAGCGTCCTGGAGCAATGAGGGCGATCCTCCCTGCTGCCTGAGCGGGCGATGCAAATACGGCCGCCCAAGGCGGCCGCATTCCTGTTACTGCACTGGCAGCCCGCTCAGGCCGCGCGACGGGGCACAGCAGAGACCGTCGCGCCTTCCACCTTGAACACCGCCACCGACGTGGTCAACGCATGTGCCTGCTCCTCCAGCGCGCGGCTCGCCGCAGTGGCTTCTTCCACCAGGGCCGCGTTCTGCTGCGTCACCTGGTCCATCTGCACCACCACCTGGTTGACCTGCTCGATACCGGCCGCCTGTTCCTTGCTGGCCGCTGCGATGTCGCTCATCAGCTGGGTGGTGCGCGAGCTGGCCTGGGCCACGCGCGCGATCGCTGCTTCCGATTCAACGGTCACCGCCAGGCCACTCTTCACCTTGGCAGCGGCGTCTTCGATCAGCTCCTTGATCTCCTTGGCCGCGACGCCGGCGCGCTGCGCGAGCGTGCGTACTTCGCTGGCGACCACGGCAAAACCACGGCCCTGCTCGCCCGCGCGCGCGGCTTCCACCGCAGCGTTCAGCGCCAGGATGTTGGTCTGGAACGCGATGCCGTCGATAACGGTGGAGATTTCCGAGATGCGTGCCGAGGACTGATCGATCTCACCCATCACCGAGGCCATCTGCGCCATCGCCTGCTCGGTCTCGCGTACGGCGGCACCGGCGGCATGCGCTTCGCTGTCGGCCTGACGCGCCAGCTCGGCGTTCTGGCGCACGGTGGAGGTCAGCTCCTCCATCGACGCGGCAGCTTCCTCCAGGTTGGCCGCCTGCTGCTCGGTGCGGCGCGACAGGTCGTTGTTGCCGGCGGCCAGTTCCTGTGCCGCGTTGTTGATGCTGTCGGCAGCCACCTGGATGCCCCGCACAATGCCGGTCAGCTGTGCGGTGGTGGTGTTGGCGTCGTCGCGCATGCGCGCGAACACGCCGTCGTACTCACCGTCCATGCGTGCGGTCAGGTCACCGTGCGAGATCGCGCGCAGCACGTCGGAAACATCGGCAATGCTGGCCTGCGAACTGGCCATCATGCCGTTGAGGTGTTCGACCATTGCCTTGAACTGGTACTGGAACGCAGCAGCATCGCCACGCATGCTGAAGTCGCCGGCGCGAGCCGCACGGGCCAGTTCATCGATCTGCGCGTTGATCGCCATCAGGCTCTGCTTTACCGCGGCCAGAGTGCGGGTCAGCGTGCCCTTCTCGCCCGGGTAGTCCGGCAGGTCACGGCTGAGGTCGCCGATCGCGTAACGCTGCATCACTTCGGCCATCAGCAGCTCCACCTGCACGTGCGATTCGACCAGGCTGTTGGTGGCCTGCACCATGCGGCCGAAATCACCGGGGAAGGCACTGTCGTCCATGCGATAGCGGATCGCACCCGCTTCGTGCTGCTCAGCCATCTGCAGCTGCGCGCCGATCGCCGCCTGCACGCTCTGCCGCACGCTGGCCATGGCCTCGCCCAGCTGGGTCAGCTCATCCCGGCCACCGAGGCGGAACTCCTGGTCCAGCTGGCCCTTGGACAGCCGCTCGGCCAGGTTCACCGCGCGCGCCAGCGGGCCGGTCAGGCTGCGGCCGATCATCACCGAGGCGCCGATGCCGGCAAGCAGCGCGACGCCGCCCAGCACCAGCAGCTGCAGCAGGCTGCGTTCGCCCAGGCGGATCGCTTCGGCGGCAGCTTCACGGCTTTCCTTCTCCTCGAAGTCCACGCCATCGGACAGCGCCTTGTTCCAGCCGTTGGCCGCTTCCTGCACCGCGCCCAGGGTCAGCGCCACGGCGCCGGGATAATCGCCCTGCTCCATCAGTTCGCTGGTCTGCTTGTTGAGCGGGCGCGCAACGGCACGCTTGGCCGCGATGGTTTCCGCGATGGTCTTGCCCTGGGCATCGCTGGGCAGCGCCTGGTAGGCGGTCCAGCTGGCCTCATAGCGCTTGACCAGGTCGGCGATGCGCTTCTCGTCGCTGCCGCGGTCTTCGCCCTGACGGATCAGCATTTCGCGGCGCACGACCATCATCTGGTTGTTGGCATCGAGCATCTGCGACAGCAGGCGCACCTTGGCCACGCTGACGTCGACCACCTGCTGCATCGCGCGCTTCTGCACGACACTGGCAGTGGCGCCGGTGGCCACCACGGCGGCGACCAGCAGCAGCAACAGGCCAAAGCCCAGCCCAAGACGCCAGGCAACCCTGACGTTCCTCAAGTAGTTCATGGGGGTATCCAATACGGGGGGATGTGGCCTTATCGGCGGCACGGCAGGCAATCTTGATCGCCCTCCATCGGTGGCTTCGGCCACGGTTCACCTTGGTGAGTCCCCGTCCCAGCGGCACCTGCCGCTGGCAATCAGCCGCAATGACATGCCTGCTCATGCGGGCATCAGATCCCTTTCACGGCGGCTCGGCGCTGTCTGCGGGCAAGGTGGCGGCGTACCTGCTGGAGATCCCAATGCCCTCATCTGTGTCCCGATCCACCCTGCTCGCACTCTCGCTGCTGGCGTCGCCGGCCTTCGCGCAGGTGCCGCCGCCCAACCTGCCCGCCCCCATTGCCGAGAAGGCCGGCCCGGACACCGCAGTGCGCTCCGCACTGCATGCCCAAGTGCTGCTGGATCGCGCGAATTTCTCGCCTGGCCAGATCGATGGCGAAGTGGGCAGCAACCAGCGACGCGCGGTGGCGGGCTTCCAGGCCGCGCATGGGCTGACCGTAACGGGTGAGCTGGACGACGCCACCTGGAAGGCTCTACAGGCCGATACGATCACGCCGCTGGCCAGCTACACGCTGACTGCCGAGGATGTTGCCGGCCCGTTCCAGCCCATACCGAAAGGACCTGCCGCACAGGCCAAGCTGAAATCGCTGGGTTTCAGCAGTGTGGAAGAAGCCCTGGGCGAGCGCTTCCACGCCTCGCCGGAGTTGCTGAAGGTGCTCAATCCCGGCGTGGATCTGACCAAGGCTGGCAGCCGCATCCAAGTGCCCAACATCGCACCAGCGGCATTGCCGAAGGCGGCGAAGATCGTGGTCGACAAATCCGACTCCACCCTGCAGTTGCTGGATGCGCAGGGCAAGCTGATCGCGCAGGTGCCGGTGTCGTCGGGCAGCCAGCACGACCCGTTGCCGATCGGCGAATGGAAGATCCTGGGCGTGTATCGCGACCCGCCGTTCCACTACAACCCGAAGTTGTTCTGGGATGCGCGCAAGGGCGAAAAGAAGGCGACGCTGCCACCGGGCCCGAACAATCCGGTCGGCCGGGTCTGGATCGACCTGTCCAAGCCGCACTACGGCCTGCATGGCACACCCGAACCCAGCCACGTGGGCAAGACCGAATCGCATGGCTGCGTACGCATGACCAACTGGGATGCGGTGCGTGTGGCCGACGCAGTGGATACTTCGGTGCCCGTGGTGATGCAGGAGTAAGCCCATGCGTCTTTCGCAGCTGATCGTATTGGGCGTACTGCTGGGACTGGGGGCAGGTTGGTGGCTGCGTCGCGATGGGAGTGAGCCGGTAGCCGCCTCGCTGCCGGCAGCGCCATCGGCGGTGTCCGCCGCGCCGGTGGTCGAACCAGCGCCACGCGCAACGGCCCCACCCGCCACCACCGCGCCGCCGGCCGCGCAGGCTGCGGATGCACCGTCCGGCCTGCTGCTGCCGGTGCAGGGCATCCTGGCCTCGCAGCTGCGCGATACCTTCACCGATGCACGCAGCGAAGGCCGCGTACACGATGCCATCGACATCCTGGCCGATGCCGGTACGCCGGTACTCGCGGTGGCTGATGGCACGGTGGAAAAACTGTTCGACAGCGAACGCGGCGGGCTGACGATCTACCAGTTCGAGCCCAGCGGACGCTGGTGCTACTACTACGCGCACCTGCAGCGCTATGCCGATGGCCTGGCCGAGAAACAGGCGATCAAGCGCGGGGATGTGATCGGCTACGTCGGCAGCACCGGCAATGCCAGCGCCGAGGCCCCGCACCTGCACTTCGAAGTGCATGTGTTGGGGCCGGAGAAGCAGTGGTGGAAGGGAGAGTCGATCAATCCCTATCCCTTGCTGAAGTCGGCGGCACCGATGCCCGGCGCTGCTGGCGCCGCAACGCCAAAGTGAAGACAGTCAACGCAGCCCCCGGAATCAGCAGGAACAGCGCCGCCATCTTCCAGAAAAAGAACGGCCACAGCCAGAGGTAGTCCAGGTCGGTCAGCTTCAGCAGACCCAGCGGCGGCTGCAGCTCGATGTCTGCAGTGCGTCCCGCCAGCGCCGGATCCACCTCCAGCACGGTTACCCGCAGCCATGAGCGGCCGCGTGGCAATGCGTCGCCGCGACCGTAACCAAAGTAGGAGGCCATGAGGCCGCTGGACTCAACCGATACCAGCGCGCGGTCGATGCCCTGCCCGGCCACTCCCGAACGCTCCCGTGCGCGGAAGTCTCCATGTTCGGTGGGAGTCTCGATGCGCAGCAGCACTTCAGGGTCAGCCTCTGTACCGTCCGCGGCATAGCGCAGGCGCAGCCGAAGCTGGTCATCGATGAGGCGGTAGACCGTCACCTCGGCCGTCGCACCCGGGCTCAGCAGCAGAGGCAGGGTCTGGGTACGCGAGGCCAGGCAGTTGGCGATGGCGCCAAGCGCCAGAACCAGGCAGGCCATGCACCACAGGCTCCACGACACCCACAGGGTGACCCGCACTACCGTCCCGCCTTTCACGCTGACATCCTGGTCATCGCGTCGCTTCCCCGCTGGCCTGGCCACACAGTAACGAAAAAGCCCCGCGTGCGCGGGGCTTTTCCTGTCACCAACGCCGGGCATGGCCCGGCGCCACCTCAGGCGAACGGATCCTGCAGGACCATGGTGTGGTCGCGGTCCGGGCCGGTGGAGACGATGCTGATCGGGCAGCCGGCCAGCTCTTCCAGCGAACGCAGGTAGGCGCGTGCGGCCGGCGGCAGGTCGTCCCACTGGGTGATGCCGTGGGTGTTCTCGCTCCAGCCCGGGAACTCCAGATACACCGGGGTGCATTCTTCCCAGCCCTGCGCGTCCAGCGGCGCGTACTCGGTGCGCTTGCCGTTGTATTCGTAGGCGATGCAGACCTTCAGCTTTTCCATGCCATCGAGCACGTCCAGCTTGGTGATGCACAGGCCGCTGATGCCGTTGATGGCCACGGCGCGCTTCAGCGCGACGATGTCCATCCAGCCACAACGACGCGGGCGGCCGGTCGACGCACCGTACTCGGCGCCGCGGTCACGAATGCCCTGGCCGACTTCGTCGTCCAGCTCGGTCGGGAACGGGCCACCGCCGACGCGGGTGGCGTAGGCCTTGGCGATGCCCAGCACGTAGTCGATCGAATCAGCGCCGACGCCGGAACCGGCCAGCGCACCACCGACGGTGGTGTTGGAGCTGGTGACGTACGGGTAGGTGCCGTGGTCGATGTCCAGCAGCGCGCCCTGCGCACCTTCGAACAGCACGCGCTTACCCTGCTTGCGCAGGTCGTGCAGGATGCCGGCCACGTCGGACTTCATCGGCTGCACGTATTCGCCGAAGGCCAGCGCTTCGTCGAAGGTCTTCTGGAAGTCGACCGCATCGGTGTTCAGATACTTGGTCAGCACGAAGTTGTGGTAATCCAGCGCGGTGCGCAGCAGTTCTTCCAGCTGCTTCGGGTAATGCAGGTCGGCGATGCGGATGCCGCGACGCGCCACCTTGTCTTCGTAGGCCGGGCCGATGCCGCGGCCGGTGGTGCCGATCGCCTTGCCACCGGCTGCGCGCTCGCGCGCCTGGTCCAGGGCGATGTGGTACGGCATGATCAGCGGCGCGGCCGGGGAGATCTTCAGGCGCGAACGCACTTCCACGCCGGAGGCTTCCAGCTCGGCGATTTCCTTCTGCAGCGCGGCCGGCGAGATCACCACGCCGTTGCCGATCAGGCACAGCGCATCGTCACGCAGGATGCCCGACGGGATCAGGTGCAGGACGGTCTTCTTACCGTTGATGACCAGGGTGTGGCCGGCATTGTGGCCGCCCTGGAAGCGCACGACGGCGCCGATTTCCTCAGTGAGCAGATCGACGATCTTGCCCTTGCCTTCATCGCCCCACTGGGCACCCAACACTACGACAGACTGACCCATGACGGGCTCCTCGGTTTGTTGCGGCCATCGGGGCCGCGGACGGGTAAACCGTGGCGGGGCTGGCCAGCACCTGGAGGGCGGCTCCAAACGGGGAGCGGCCGGCGATGGAGGGCCCAGACACGGAAAAAGCCGAACGGGGAGGCCCGTCCGGCTTTTGTGCATTATCCGGGTTTCCGGGGTCCGCTGCCACCTTTCCGACGGACGGCTTCACCGGCCGGTCAGCCGCCCCGCCCGGTTGTGCCGGCCGCTGGCCGGCAATGCCAACCAAGGTTGGCATCTACCAGAGCCTGGCCACGCAGGTGCAGGTCGGTCAGCTGCCCCGCCCGGTCGTGCCGGCCGCTGGCCGGCAACGCCAACCAAGGTTGGCATCTACCAGGGCCAGGCCACGCAGGTGCAGGTCGGTCAGCCGCCCCGCCCGGTCGTGCCGGCCGCTGGCCGGCAACGCCAACCAAGGTTGGCATCTACCAGAGCCTGGCCACGCAGGTGCAGGTCGGTCAGCCGCCCCGCCCGGTCGTGCCGGCCGCTGGCCGGCAATGCCAACCAAGGTTGGCATCTACCAAGGCCTGGCCACGCAGGTGCAGGCCGGTCAGCTGCCCCGCCCGGTCGTGCCGGCCGCTGGCCGGCAATGCCAACCAAGGTTGGCAGCTACCAGGGCCAAGCCACGCTGGTGCCGGTCAGTCAGCCGCCCCGCCCGGTCGTGCCGGCCGCTGGCCGGCAATGCCAACCAAGGTTGGCAGCTACCAGGGCCAGGCCACGCAGGTGCAGGTCGGTCAGCCGCCCCACCCGGTCGTGCCGGCCGCTGGCCGGCAATGCCAACCAAGGTTGGCAGCTACCAGAGCCTGGCCACGCTGGTGCCGGTCGGTCAACTGCCCCGCCCGGTAGTGCCGGCCGCTGGCCGGCAATGCCAACCAAGGTTGGCAGCTACCAAGGCCAGGCCACGCACGTAGACGCAGGCGGCCGCGCCGGGGCGTCTAGTGCCGCACCCACCACAGCAGGCTCAGGCCGGCCAGCAGCACCAGTCCGCCGAAGCTGCGCAGGGCCGGGCTGGGCAGGTCCAGCAGGCGTTCGGCCATGCGCTTCCAGGCGAACGGCGCGACGAACAGGAACAGGCCTTCCAGCACCGCGACCAGGCAGACGGCGGCGAACAGATCTTTCATCGGGAACTCCGGAAAAAGCACGGGGCCCGGCAGTTGGCCGGGCCCCGTGGGGTAATGCCCTGCGACCTCAGCGGTCGTTCTTCAGGTACTGCAGGAACGGGTCGTTCTTGTCGAGCACGATCACGCCGTTGCCGTCGGTCATGGAGCCGCGGTACGCCTCCAGGCTACGGTAGAACGCGTAGAACGACGGATCAGCCGAACCGGCCTTGCCGTAGATGCGGGTGGCTTCCGCATCACCCTCACCGCGCAGGCGCTGTGCATCGCGCTCGGCCTCGGCGATCAGCACGGTGCTGTCACGGTCGGCCTGGGCGCGGATGGTCAGCGACTGTTCCTCGCCTTCCGCGCGCAGCTTGGCGGCTTCCTGCTTGCGCTGGGCGCGCATGCGCTCGTACACGTCGTTGATCACCTGGCTGTCGGTGGGCAGGTCCACCTGCTTGATGCGCAGGTCGATCATCTGCATGCCCAGGCCGGCCACGGCCTCGTTGATTCCCTTCAACTGCTCGGCGATCAGCTCACTGCGGTCGCCGGACACCAGCTGCTGCAGGGTGCGCGAGTTGATCTGGTTACGCAGCGAATCGGTGATGATCGGCGCCAGGCGGGCGTTGGCCACGCGCGGGTCGCCGCCGGTGGCACGGAAGTAGTCACCCACGTTGGAGATGTAGCCGATGGCGAAGAAGTCGACGCTGACGTCCTTCTGCTCGGCGGTGAAGTAGCGCGCCGGCGCGGTGTCGAGCACCTGGAAGCGGCGGTCGAAGACCTTCACCGTTTCCACCACCGGCACCTTGAAGTGCAGGCCTGGCTTGATGTCCGAACGCACCACCTTGCCCAGGTTCAGCACCATGGCGGTCTGGTCCTCACGGACCACATACACCGAGCCGAGCAGGCCCAGCACCACCACCACGATCACGGCGATCCAGATAGGACTCTTCATCGGCTGCCCTCCTCACGGCCGCTCGGTCGCCCGGTCGGGCGGCCCACCGGCCGGCCCGGATCACGGGAAGCTTCCACCGCTGCGCCCGGCAGCGACGGCATGACCACGTCCGGGTTTGCCACTGCGGCCGGGGCCGACGTGGCGGGACGGGTGTCGCCGGTCATCGGCACGTAGATCAGCTGGCGGCCATCGCCGCCGATCACCTTGCGGTTCTCGCTCAGCACCTGCTGCACGGTCTCCAGCCACAGGCGCTTGCGGGTCACTTCCGGCGCGTCCTTGTACTGGGCCTGCAACAGGCTGAAGCGCTGCGCGTCACCCTCGGCCTTGGACACCACCGCCTGCTTGTAGCCTTCGGCGGTGGTACGGGCGCGCGAGGCCTGGCCCCGGGCTTCCGGCACGACCTTGGCGGCGTAGGCCTGGGCTTCGTTGATCAGGCGTTCCTTGACCTGCTGGGCACCATTGACCTCGTCGAAGGCCGGCTTCACTTCCTCCGGCGGACGCGCGTCCTGCAGGGTCAGGCCGGTCACGGTCAGGCCGGTCTTGAACGCCTTCAGCAGCGCCTGCAGGCGCTCCTCGGCGGCCACGGCCAGCGGGCCACGGTTGTTCAGCACGGCATTGAGGTCGGCGCGGCCGACTTCCTCGCGCACCGCGCTCTGCGCCGACTGCTCCAGCACCTGGTTGGCATCGACCGTGCCGAACAGGTACTGCTGCGGATCGTCGATGCGGTACTGGACGTTCAGCGAGACGTTGACGATGTTCTCGTCGCGGGTCAGGACCGGCACCTGGATCGAGAAGGTCTTGATCTCGGTGGCGTTGACCTTGGTGACCGACTCGATCGGCCACGGCAGCTTGAAGTTCGGGCCGGGCTGCAGGATGCGCGAGAACTGGCCGAAGCGCAGGACCACGCCACGCTGCTGTTCACCGATCAGCTGGAAGCTGGAGAACAGCACCAGCAGCACCACGGCCGCCACCACCCAACGCACGATGCCGCCGTCGAACAGGTCCTTCAGCGGCCCGGGCAGTCCGCCCCAGCCACCACCATTGCCACCGCCGCGCGACCCGAACGGCCCGCGTCGATTGTCCTCGGGGCCTTGTCCGCCCTTGTTGCCGCCGGGTGTATTCCAGGCCATGCACGCTCCATCAAGATGTGGGCTGCGGCGCGGGCCCTTCCCGCGGCGCCAGCCGTGAAACCATTACCGATCATACAAGATGGGGCGGATCGGCAGGATCGAAAGGGCGACGACGGGGTAAGGTGGCGTTTTCCTCGAAGTCAGGCAACGCCGATGGCCCCCACCACCCCGTTCACCGCCTTCCGCATCGAAAACGACGACGCCGGCTATCGCAGCGGCCTGACCCGGATCGGTGTCGACGACCTCAACCCCGGGCAGGTACTGATCCGCGCCCACTGGTCCTCGGTCAACTACAAGGATGCCCTGGCCGGCACCGGCAAGGGGAAGATCCTGCGCCGCTTCCCGCTGGTCGGCGGCATCGACGTGGCCGGCACCGTGGTCGCCAGCACCGACCCGGCCTGGCGTGAAGGCGACGCGGTGCTGGCCACCGGCTGCGGCCTCAGCGAGACCCGTGACGGCGGCTACAGCCAGTATGTGCGGCTGGAGTCGCGTGCGGTGATTGCACAGCCGGCCGGGCTGAGCCCGCGCGAGGCGATGGTGCTGGGCACTGCCGGCTTCACGGCGGCGCTGGCGCTGCTGCGCATGCAGGACAACCGCCAGACCCCGGAGCTCGGCCCGCTGGCGGTCACCGGCGCCAGCGGCGGCGTCGGTGCGCTGGCGCTGTCGATCTTCAGCCGTGCCGGCTACACCGTGCACGCGGTCAGTGGCAAGCCGGACCAGACCGACTTCCTGCGCGACATCGGTGCCAGCGAGGTGCTGCCGCGCGAGGCGCTGGCCGACACCGCCCCGCTGCAGTCGGCGCGCTTCGGCGGGGGCCTGGACAATGCCGGCGGCGCCATGCTCGCCAGCCTGTTGGCGCAGACCGTGCCCTACGGCAGCGTGGTCAGTGCCGGCCTGGCGGCCAGCCCGACGCTGGACATGACGGTGATGCCCTTCATCCTGCGCGGTGTGTCGCTGCTCGGCGTGTCTTCGGCCAATGCGCCGCGCCGGCTGCGCGAAGAGGTGTGGTCGCGCCTGGGCGGTGAGTGGAAGCCGCAGCACCTGGACCGCATCTGCACCGCCGAGGTCGGCCTTGATGGCCTCCGGGCAGTGTTCGAGCGGATGCTGGCGGGTGGATCGCTGGGCCGCGCGGTGGTGCGGATCGACTGAACGTCGCAGGCAGGCGACGGACGGCAGGTGCCCCCCTCCCGCCGGTAATGAGCCCGCACTACACTGCGGGCATTACATGGGGAACAACATGGCACGCATTCTGATCGTCGACGACTCACCGTCGCAGCTGTTGGGGATACAGCGCATCGTCGAGAAGCTCGGGCACCAGATCCTGACCGCCACCGATGGCGCCGCCGGGGTCGAAACCGCCAGGGCCGAGCTGCCCGACCTGGTTTTGATGGACGTGGTGATGCCCAATCTCAACGGCTTCCAGGCCACCCGTACCCTCGCCCGCGACGAGGCGACCCGGCATATCCCGGTGATCCTGGTGACCACCAAGGACCAGGACACCGATCGCATGTGGGGCATGCGCCAGGGCGCCAAGGCCTACATCACCAAGCCGTTCTCGGAAGACGAGCTGTCCGAGGTGCTGGAGCGGGTGTTCGCCGGCCAGGGCTGAGACGCGCGTGGTCGTGGCCGCCCCGGGGCCGCCACTACCGCATGGCCACAACGCCCGTAGCGCCGGTCAGAACGCCGGCAGCACCGCGCCCTTGTACTTGGTCTCGATGAAGGCCTTCACCTGCGGGCTGGTCAGGGCCTTGGCCAGCTTCTGCACGCGGGCGTCGTCCTTGTTGTCCGGGCGCGCGACCAGGAAATTCACGTACGGCGAGTCCTTGCTTTCGATCGCCAGCGCATCCTGGGTCGGGTTGAGGCCTGCGTCCAGCGCGTAGTTGGTATTGATCAGGGCCAGGTCGACCTGGTCCAGCACGCGCGGCAGCATCGCCGAGTCCAGCTCGCGGAACTTCAGGTTCTTCGGATTGGCGATGATGTCGCGCTGGGTCGCCAGTGCGTTGGTCGGGTCCTTCAGCTCGATCACGCCGGCCTTGTGCAGCAGGATCAGCGCGCGGCTGTTGTTGCTCGGGTCGTTCGGGATCACCACGTCGGCGCCTTCGCGCAGCTCGGCCAGCGACTTGACCTTGCGCGAATAGGCACCGAACGGCTCGATATGCACGCCGATCACCTTCACCAGATCGGTCTTGCGGTCGCGGTTGTAGGCATCCAGGTAGGGCTCGGTCTGGAAGTAGTTCGCATCCACCTGCTTCTGCACCAGCTGGTCGTTGGGCTGCACGTAGTCATTGAACACCCGCACGTCCAGGTCCACGCCTTCCTGCTTGAGGATCGGCTTGACCACCTCGAGGATCTCGGCATGCGGCACGGCCGTGGCGGCCACCACCAGCTTCTGCGAGGGCTCGCCGGACTTGCCGCAGGCGGTCAGGGCCAGCGCAGCGGCGAGCAGGGGCAGCAACAGGGTCTTTTTCATGGGGGATTGAATTCTCGGGGGAGTGTCAGGAGTTTTCGTAGTTGCTCAGGGCCAGCTCAAGCAACGCCTTGGCCTGCTCGCGCAGCATCATGGGCTCGACGATCTCGGCATCCGAGCCGTAATGCAGCACATCCATCAGCAGCTCGCGCGAGACGCTGTACGGCACCTTCAGCTCATAGCGGCCGTCGGCCAGGAAGCGGCCCTGCTGCTTGGAATGCCAGTGCTCGTCGGCCACCCAGCGCGCGGCCTTGGCGCTGAACAGGATGGTCGCCCAGCCCTTCGGCGCGCCAGAGAAGATGCCGTAGCTGGCGCCGAGCTGCTCGTCCAGCTCGCTGTCGGCGACATCGCGCGCGGTGCTGTCGACCACCCGCGCCTTGTGGATGCGGTCGACCGCGAAACTGCGCAGGGCGTCGCGGTCATGGTCCCAGGCATCCAGGTACCAGTTGTCGCGATAGTGGGTCAGGCGCTGCGGCGAGACGGTGCGCTTGGTCGGCTCGTCGGTGGAACGGGCACGGTACTCGAACGCCAGCTGGCGGCGCTCCAGCACGGCCGATGCGACGCTGCGGAAGCTGCCTTCGTCAAACTTGCGGCCACGGTGCGGAATCACCCGCACGCGGTCGACCGGCCAGCTGGACACGCCGGCCTGGGCCGCCAGCAGGCTCTCGATGCGTTGCTGCAGCGGTGCCAGCACCGACGACAGCACACCACCGCCGGTCCGCGCCAGCAGGTGCTGCGAGGCCAGCAGGGCATGCAGCTCCTCCGAGCTGAGCCACAGGCCGGGCAGCTCGAAACGGTCGCTCTCGTCAGCCTGGTAGCGGAAGCCCGCCTCGCCGTCGCCCTCGATCGGTGCCATCAGCGCATCGCGCAGGAAGGCCAGGTCGCGGTAGACGGTGGCGCGGGAACAACCGAGCTTGTCCTGCAGGGTCGCCACCGTCACCGGATAGCGCGCGGACTTGAGCAGACGATGCAGGGCGGTGATGCGTTCGTATCGGTCCATACCCCCGATTATGTCCGAGTCGCGGGTCTTGTGTGGGACGTTTGGGCTATCGTGGTCGCCCCCACCCCCATGGAATGCCCGATGCGCCGGTTGCCTGCCCTGTCCCTGCTGGCCTGCCTGCTGCTGGCCGCCTGCGATCGCGCGCCGGCGCCGGCCGGCGCCGAGCCCCCGGTACCCGTCGCCGATCCGACGCAGGCGGTGCTGGGCGCCAGCCAGCGTTTCGCGGCCCTGCGCAGCTTCCACGCCGAACTGGAGGTGCTGGGCGCGCCGCAGCCGGTACGCAGCGGCATGGACTTCGTCGCGCCCGATCGTTTCCGGGTGGAGACGCCGGCGGGGCCGCAGACCATCATCGGCGACACCATGTTCCTGCAGGCCGACGGCGCGATCCGCCAGGTGCCGACCCCGCCCGGCCTGCTCGAGCAATGGCGCAACCCGCTGCCCGCCGATGCCCTGCCCGCCGATCTGAAGGCCGAAGATCTCGGCAGCCAGTCGCTGGACGGGGTGCAGACCCGGCACTACCGGCTGCGCGGTGCCCAGCCCGGCGAACGCCTGGAGTACTGGGTGGATGCCCAGGGCCTGCCACGCCAGATCGTACGCAGCGGCAGCAGCAATGGCCGCAGCTTCCAGCTGCGCCTGCGCTATTCGCGCTTCAACGACCCTGAGGTGCGCGTCGATCTGCCCTGAATAGGCGACCGCGCCAACGTTCGCTGAAGCGCGCATTGGATCGATTCGGACCGCCATCACGCTTCCAGTATCATCACCGGCTGTCAACCGTTTCGGAGAAGCCTCGATGTCCCTGCGCGTGTCCCTGCTGGTCCCCCTGCTGCTGTGTGCGCCGCTCGCATACGCACAGGATGCCTCCGAACTGGCGGCGATGTCCTCGCCGTGGAGTGGCAGTGGTGGCGAGCTCGGGTTTGCCTCGGCACGCGGCAACAGCAGCACCGAGAGCTTCAACGGCCGCCTGCGCCTGCGCTACACCGACGGTGACTGGGTGCACAGCATGGACCTGTTCGGCCTGCGCTCCAGCTCCAAGGTGACCGAAACCAACGACGACGGCACCACCACCCGCCGCAACAACACCACCGCCAACCGCTACACCGGCAGTGCCGGCAGCGCGCTGCAGCTGGGCGAACACCGCCAGCTGACCGCGACGGTGCGTACGGAACGCGACGACTTCGCCACCTACGACCGCCAGAGCTCGTTCGGTCTGGGTTACGGCACCCGCCTGTGGAACACCGAGCGCTTCTCGTTCGACGCGCAGATCGGCCCCGGTGTGCGCCGCACCCACAGCACCGAGGACGACCGCACCCGCACCGGCCTGATCGGCCGTGGCCTGTTCGACATGAAGTATTCGCTGACTGACAACACCGACCTGGTCAACACGCTGCTGGTCGAATCCGGTTCGTACAACACCTTCGGCCAGAACGACTTCGGTGTCTCGGTGAGCATGAACGAGCACCTGGCACTGAAGGCCGGCTGGCAGGCGCGCTACAACAGTGACGTGGCCGAGGACAAGCGCAAGACCGATACGCTGACCACGATGAACGTGGTCTACAAGTTCAAGTAAGCAGAACGGGCGCCCAGGGCGCCCGTTCTTCTTCCGGTAGTGCCGGCGGTAGCTCAGACGTTCAGCAGTTCGCCGGCACCGGCTTCCAGCAGCATCTTCGCCACGCGCTGGCCCAGCGCCTCCGGATCCCGGGCCGGTCCCACCGCCTCGGCGCGCACCGCACGACCATCGCTGGCACTGCCGACCAGGCCCTGCAGGTGCAGGTCGTCGCCCTGCCACTGCGCGATGGCCGCCACCGGCACGTGGCAGCTGCCATGCAGCGCGCGGTTCATCGCCCGCTCGGCTTCCACGCAGGCGCGCGTAGCGGCGTCATCAAGCGTGGCGAACAGCGCCATCAGGCGCGTATTTCCACCGTCGCACTCCACCGCCACCGCGCCCTGCGCCGGTGCCGGCAGCCACTGCGGCGGTTGCAGGCGCGCGACGATGCGCCCGCCCAGGCCCAGGCGCTCCAGGCCGGCCACGGCCAGCACGATGGCGTCGTAGCCACCATTGTCGAGCTTGGCCAGGCGGGTGTTGACGTTGCCGCGCAGGTCCAGCAATTCCAGATCCGGGCGCAGCGCGCGCAGCTGGGCCTGGCGGCGCAGCGATGAGGTGCCGACCCGCGCACCGATCGGCAGCGCGTCCAGCGAGGCGTACAGGTTGGAGACGAAACCATCGGCCGGATCATGGCGGGTCAGCATCGCCGGCAGCGCGAAGGGTTCGTCCAGTTCCATCGGCACATCCTTCAGCGAGTGCACGGCGCAGTCGGCCTCACCGCGCAGCATGGCCAGCTCCAGCTCCTTCAGGAACAGGCCCTTGCCACCGATGGCGGCCAGCGAGCGGTCGAGCACCTCGTCACCGCGGGTGCTCATCGGCACCAGTTCCACATGCAGCCCGGGATGGGCCTGGCGCAGGCGGTTGGCGACGTGTTCGCTTTGCCAGAGGGCGAGCGGGCTCTTGCGGGTGGCGATGCGGACGGTTTCCATCCGGTCATTATCGCGCCTTCGGCGCGGATACGGCCAACGGCGGAGCCCCTCGTGGCTGGTGCTATCAAAGCAGAAGCCGTGCTTGGCCGGGGCGGTGGGGTCATGCGGGGACGCCGTGAACCCATCCCTGGGGGCTTGGCCGCGGCTTGCTCGTGTGCGCTGTCCTGCGCACACGGCAAGACCGGGGTTGGGCGTCCTGCCCAACCCGCCCGAGGCATGCCTCGGGCCCATGCCGCGGACACCCCGCATGACCCCACCGCCCCGGCCCCTGACAGTTTCCGTGTGCGCCAGCCACGGAAGATCAAAAGAAAGAAAAAGCAGAGGCAAAGGCAAAAACAACTGCCGACGGCTTCCGGGGTCAGATCCCTTTTCCGCAGGAAAAGGGATCTGACCCCTCTTCCCCCACCCGATAACAACAATGCCTTTGCCGTCCGACGCGGGAAAAACGAGAGGGTTGGGCCGGGGTGGGGGGGGGGGGCCCGGGGGGCC
>NZ_JBMRGJ010000028.1:0-56139 GCF_049384325.1 Stenotrophomonas sp. CASM114
CGTGCCATCACGGCAATGCCGGCCAGCGGCCGGCACTACCGGTGAGGCAACCGCTGTGATCAGCGCTGCTCGGCGGCGACCAGCTCGGCCAGCTGCACGGCATTCAGGGCGGCGCCCTTGCGCACGTTGTCCGATACGATCCACAGGTTCAGACCGCGCGGGTGCGACAGGTCCTCACGGATGCGGCCGACGTACACCGCGTCGGTGCCCGAGGCGTGGGTGACCGGGGTCGGGTAGCCACCGGCCTCGTGACGGTCCACCACTTCGATGCCCGGCGACTGCTCCAGCAGCGCACGTGCTTCGGCCACGGTGACCTTGTCGCGGGTTTCGATCGCCACCGACTCGGAGTGGCCGTAGAACACCGGCACGCGCACTGCGGTCGGGTTCACCAGGATGCTGTCGTCGCCGAGGATCTTGCGGGTCTCCCAGATCAGCTTCATTTCTTCCTTGGTGAAGCCGTTGTCCTGGAAGTCGTCGATGTGCGGGATCAGGTTGAAGGCGATCTGCACCGGGAAGCGCTGCGGATCGATCTCCTGGAAGCTCAGCAGCTGGCCGGTCTGCTTGCCCAGCTCCTCGGTGGCCGAACGACCACCGCCGGACACCGACTGGTAGGTGGAGACGTTGATGCGCTCGATGCCGTACTTGCGGTGCAGCGGCGCCAGCGCCAC
This sequence comes from Stenotrophomonas sp. CASM114, assembly GCF_049384325.1. Lineage (NCBI taxonomy): Bacteria > Pseudomonadati > Pseudomonadota > Gammaproteobacteria > Lysobacterales > Lysobacteraceae > Stenotrophomonas > Stenotrophomonas sp. CASM114. The sequence continues at coordinate 669 of NZ_JBMRGJ010000028.1, forward strand.
CAGCATCTGCATGGTCGAGCAGTTCGGATTGGCGATGATGCCGCGCGGACGGTTGGCGACCTGTTCCGGGTTGACTTCGGACACCACCAGCGGCACGTCATCGTCGTAACGGAAGGCCGAGGAGTTGTCGATCACCACCGCACCTGCGGCGGCGAACTTCGGTGCGTATTCCTTGGACACGCTGCCACCGGCCGAGAACAGCGCGATCTCGACGCCGGCCGGATCGAAGGTGGCCAGGTCCTGGACCGTGACCTTCTGGCCGTTGAACTCGATCTCGCCACCGGCCGAACGCTCGGAGGCCAGGACGCTCAGGGTACCGACCGGGAAATCACGCTCGGCCAGGATCGACAACATGGTCTCGCCGACGGCGCCGGTGGCACCGACGACGGCGACGTGGAAACTGCGCTGTGCATTGCTCATGGGGGAACTCTCACGAAAACGGGAATGGGGAAAAACACGCACGACAGCTGGGTTCGGGGAACCTCCTCAAGCGGGGCGCGCGGAGGTTCCCTATCGTTTCCCGGTTTTTTTGCCCAGCGTCACGCGCGCGGCCATCGCCGCGTCAGCGTTGATCGCGCTCGGCATCCGCGACGGGCCGCCGTCCAGGCCGAGCCCGGCAAGCAGATTATCCACGGCCAGCTGTACCATCGCCGTGCGCGTGGCCAGCGAGGCGCTGCCGATATGCGGAGTGAGCACGACGTTGCGCAGCGCCAGCAGTTCCGGGCGTACCGTTGGCTCGCCTTCGTACACATCCAGACCCGCCGCAGCCAGGCGACCGTTGGCCAGCGCATCGGCCAGCGCGATCTCATCGACCAGGCCACCGCGGGCGATATTCACCAGCGTCGCCGACGGCTTCATCTTCGCCAGTACGGCGGCATCGATCAGATGATGCGAGGCCGGCGTGTACGGCAGCACCAGCAGCAGGTGGTCGGACTGTGCCAGCAGCGTATCCAGGTCCACATAGGTCGCGCCCACTTCCGCCTCGGTCGCCGCCGGCAGCTGCGAACGGTTGTGGTACAGCACCTTCATGCCGAAACCGTGCGCGCCGCGACGGGCGATGCCCTGGCCGATGCGGCCCATGCCAAGGATGCCCAGCGTGCTGCCGTGGATATCGGCACCGAGCATGGTCTGGAACGACCACTGCTGCCACTGCCCTTCGCGCAGCCAGCGCTCGGACTCGGTGATGCGGCGCGCGGTGGCCATCAGCAGGGCGAAACCGAGATCGGCGGTGGTTTCGGTCAGGACGTCCGGTGTGTTGCTGGCCAGGATGCCGGCCGCGCTGAGCGCGTCGACGTCCAGGTTGTTGTAGCCCACCCCGACATTGGCGATCACCCGCAGCTGCGCGGCGCCGGCCACCTGGGCCGCGCCGATGCGCTCGTTGAGCGTGATGATCGCGCCGTCGGCGCTGGCCAGTTGTCCGGCGATCTGGTCCGGCGCCCAGGCGGTGACGGTGTCGGTGCTGCGCAGCTGCACGCGATCGCGCAGCGGCGCGATGGCCGCGTCGATCAGCGGCTGGCTCACCCACACGGTCGGCCGCGTGTCAGCCATCGATCTGCCCGGGAATGCGCGGGGTGATCGTGCCGACATCGCCGCACTGCGCGCGGTGGCGCAGCGCCTGGTCCATCAGCACCATCGCTACCATCGCCTCGGCGATCGGGGTGGCGCGGATGCCGACGCAGGGGTCGTGGCGGCCGGTGGTGACCACCTCGACCACGTTGCCGGACGTATCCAGCGACGGGCCCGGCAGGCGCAGGCTGGAGGTCGGCTTCAACGCGATCGAGGCGACCACCGGCTGGCCGGTGGAAATGCCACCGAGGATGCCACCCGCATGATTGCTGGCGAAGCCCTGCGGGGTCAGCAGGTCGCGGTGTTCGGTGCCCTTCTGCGCGGCGCTGGCGAAACCGTCGCCGATCTCCACGCCCTTCACCGCGTTGATGCTCATCAGCGCGGCAGCCAGTTCACCGTCGAGTTTGCCGTAGATCGGCTCACCCCAGCCCGGCGGCACATTGTCGGCGACCACGTCCACGCGCGCGCCGACCGAATCTCCGGACTTGCGCAGCGCGTCCATGTACGCCTCCAGTTCGGGCACCTGTGCAGCATGCGGCCAGAAGAACGGGTTGTCTTCCACTGCCGACCAGTCGAAACCGGCCGGGGTGATGTCGCCCAGCTGCGACAGGTAGCCACGCACGGTGACGCCGAAGCGCTCGGCCAGCCACTTCTTGGCGACCACGCCAGCGGCCACGCGCATGGTGGTCTCGCGTGCCGAGGAACGGCCGCCACCGCGCGGGTCGCGGATGCCGTACTTGTGCCAGTAGCTGTAGTCGGCATGGCCCGGCCGGAACTGCTGGCCGATGTTGGCGTAATCCTTGCTGCGCTGGTCGGTGTTGCGGATCAGCAGCGCGATCGGGGTGCCGGTGGTCAGACCCTCGTACACGCCGGACAGGATCTCGACCTCGTCGGCCTCGCGCCGCGCCGAAGTATGCCGGCTCTTGCCGGTGGCGCGGCGCTGCAGGTCGTGGGCGAATTCGGCCGCGTCCAGCGCCAGCCCCGGCGGGCAGCCATCGATCACGCAGCCGATGGCCGGCCCGTGCGACTCGCCGAACGTGGTGACGGTGAACAGCTTGCCGAACGAATTGGAGCTCACGGGCGCTGCGCCGCCAGTTCGGTGATGCGTGCGCTGTGGGCGATCAGCTCGCGGCATTCAACCGCGAAGATACCCATCTGGCCGACCTTGAATTCGATCCAGGCGAAATCGACTTCCGGCAGCAGCTTGACCAGATGCTGCTCGGATTCGCCCACTTCACAGATCAGCAGGCCGTCCTCGCTCAGGTGCAGCGGGGCATCGCGCAGGATCTTCAGCACCAGGTCCAGGCCGTCGTCGCCGGCACGCAGGCCCATCTCCGGCTCGTAGGAGTATTCCTGCGGCAGGGCATCGGTCTCGTCGTTGGTGACGTATGGCGGATTGGTGACGATCAGGTCGTAGTGGCGGCCGGACAGGCCGTTGAACAGGTCCGACTTGATCAGGGTGACGTTGTGCGCCTGCAGGCGCTCCTTGTTTTCTTCGGCCAGCGACAGTGCATCGTCGCTCAGGTCGACGCCGTCCACCTGCCAGTTCGGGTAGTAGTGGCCCATGGCGATGGCGATGCAGCCCGAACCGGTGCACAGATCCAGTGCACGGTACACGTCGCGGCCGGCCAGCCACGGCTCGAAGCCGCATTCGATCAGTTCGGCGATCGGCGAGCGCGGTACCAGGGCGCGCTTGTCGCTCTTGAAGCTCAATCCTGCAAACCAGGCCTCACCGGTCAGGTAGGCGGCCGGGATGCGTTCATCGATGCGGCGCTGGAACAGCTCCAGCACGCGCAGCTTTTCGGCCTGCAGCAGGCGCGCCTGGCCGTAGGCCGGGCCGAGGTCGTGCGGCAGGTGCAGGCTGTGCAGCACCAGCTGGGTGGCCTCGTCCAGCGCGTTGTCGTAGCTGTGCCCGAAGGTCAGCCCGGCTTCGTTGAAACGGCTGGTGCCGTAGCGGATCAGATCGATGATCGTGTGGAGTTCGGCGGCCGTTTCAGCGGTCATGGCGGTACTGCGGGCAAAGTGGCCCCCGATTATAGGGGCTGGCGCCCGTGGCGGCATCCGTTGCGGCGGAAACGATTCGGGCCACAGCCGGTATGATGGGGCCCACTTCGCGCGGGAGCCCCCATGTTCAATCGCAACGCCGGCATCATCCTGCTGATCGCCCTGGCGGCGGGTCTCGGCCTGCTGGCCGCCCAGCAGGTGTTCGCGCCGAAGCCGCCGGCCAATGCCCCGGCCACCGAAGCGATCACGCTGTACCCGCAGCCGCGCGAACTGCCTGACTTCAACCTGGCCCAGTCCGACGGCACCCGCCTGATCCCGGGCGAACTGAAGGGCCACTGGACCCTGGTGTTCCTGGGCTTCACCTTCTGCCCGGACGTCTGCCCGACCACGCTGGCCGCGCTGGCCGGCGCGCAGAACCAGTGGGAAGCCCTGCCCGACAGCCTGCGCCCACGCGTGCTGTTCATCTCGGTCGACCCCGACCGCGACAGCGCCACCCGCCTGGGCGAGTACGTGCACGGCTTCCACAAGGACACCCTGGCCGCCACCGCTGACGTTCCCTCGCTGGAGCGCTTCGCCACCTCGTTGGGCTTCGTGTTCCAGAAGGTGCCGGGCAAGCATTTCGACGAGAACCCCGAGGATTACACCGTCGAGCATTCGGCCAGCCTGGCCGTGCTCGACCCGCAGGGCCGCCTCGCCGGCCTGGTACGCCCCCCGTTCAACGCGCCGGCGATCGCCCGCGACCTGCAGAAGCTGACCGAGAAAACCGCCCCATGAGCCTCACCACCGCCCTGACGTATGCCCTGCCCCACCGCCTGCTGTCCTCGATGGCGCGTTCGCTGGCGTACTCGGACGATCCGCGCGTGTCGCGCTGGCTGATCGACACGGTCACCCGCAAGTTCAACGTCAACCTGGACGAAGCGGCCAACCCGGACCCGCGCAGCTATTCGACCTTCAACCAGTTCTTCACCCGTGCGCTGAAGCCGGGCGCACGCGTGGCCGATGCCGATCCGCGCAGCCTGGTGATGCCGGCCGACGGCCGCATCAGCCAGCTCGGCAGGATCGAGGCCGGCCGCATTTTCCAGGCCAAGGGCCAGTCATTCACCGCTGCCGAACTGCTGGGCAGTGACGAGGACGCCAAGCCATACAACGATGGCCTCTACGCCACGGTGTACCTGTCGCCGCGCGATTACCACCGCGTGCACATGCCGTGGACCGGCACCCTGCGTGAGACCGTGCACGTGCCGGGGCGCCTGTTCAGCGTTGGTCCGGCGGCAGTGAACGGCGTACCGCGCCTGTTCGCCCGCAACGAGCGCCTGGTCTGCCACTTCGACACCAGCTTCGGCCCGATGGTCAGCGTGATGGTCGGTGCACTGCTGGTGTCCGGCGTGGAAACCGTGTGGAGCGGCGAGGAGATTCCGCACTACGGCGACCGCATCACCCGCAAGGACTACCGCGGCCAGGGCATCAGGCTGGAGCGTTTCGCCGAGATGGCACGCTTCAACTACGGCTCGACCGTGATCGTGCTGCTGCCGCCGGGCGTGGCCGAATTCGCCCCGCAGCTGGGCGCCGAAAGCCCGGTACAGCTGGGCCAGGCCCTGGCGAAGCTGCGCTGATAAAAAGGGGACGGAGGGGATTAAGTCGTTTATGCATAAACGACTTAATCCCCTCCGTCCCCTTTTTCCACAACGGGATGCCGGCCAGCGGCCGGCACTACCGGTACGCGCGTTACTGCAGGGCCGGGGCCGGGCCGACGTCCATGCCGTCGTAGTCTTCCACGCCCTTCTCCGCGGCCAGCGCTGCGAATTCCTGGTTGCGACGGTCCAGCGAGGCTTCGTCGTGGATCTCCACGCGCTCCACATGCAGCACGTGGAACGGCGCGTCACCCTCTTCCGGATCTTGTTCGAACAGTTCCACGAAGGTGTAGCCCTGCGCCTGCAGGTGCTCTGCCAGTGCCTGCAACGGCTCAGCAGTGGAGTGCACGAAGAAGTACCCCCACAGCAACGGGCCGTTGATGTCCCAGTCGGTGTTTTCGCGGAGGTTGGCGAACAGGTTGCGGGTGTCTTCGAGATCCATGCGGGTTCCAGGGGTCGGGGGAATTACTTGTCGCAGCCCTGCAGCTTCAGCGTCTGGCCGTGGCGCAGGCTGTAGGCCGGGGCGTTCAGGCCGTTGGCGCGGGCCAGGGTCGGCACGTCGCACTGGAACTTCGCCGCGATGGCGCCCAGGGTCTCGCCCTTGCCCACCTTGTGGCTGCGCACCGGCTTCGGGCGCGCGGCCGGCGCCGGGCGAGGCGTCGCCACCGCCGCCACCGGCGTGGTCGGCACACTGGTGGAGGCCGCAGCGTCGGCCACCGGCACCACGCCGCCCACGGCGACGCTGCCGGTGTAGCTGGCCGCGGTCGGGCGCTTGATCGCCGCGTTCAGATCGGCGGTGATCAGCGTGCGGGCCAGGTCGGCACGCGGGCCACTGACGCAGTTGCGCTGGTACAGCCCGGCGATGCGGGTGGTGGCGTTGATCAGGGTGCCGGCCGGAATCCAGCCATCGGCTTCATAGCGCGGGTTGAGGTTGCGCAGCGCGCGCATGTAGCCATCACGGGTGCCGTGGCTGCCCAGGCAGATGGTCAGTTCATAGATGGTGGTGGACTTGGCCAGGCGCAGCGTGGCCGGCTGCGCGCTGATCTTCGGGAACTCCACGCCATACTGCTGCGGGTGCAGGAAGATCCAGGCCGCGGCAATCACCATCGGCACATAGTCCTTGGTCTCGCCCGGGAACTGGTTGTAGACACTGTCGGTCCAGAAGCTCTGGCCGGCGCTCTGCTTGAACACGCGTGCGGCACGGCCTTCGCCACCGTTGTAGGCGGCCACCGACATTTCCACGTTGTTGTTCAGTTCGCGCAGGCGTTCGTTGAGGTAGCTGGCGCTGGCCTCGGCGGCGCTGCGCGCATCGAAGCGCGTGTCGAAGCCGGTGCCATCCGGGCCGAGGCCGAAGCGACGGCCAGTGGCCGGCATGAACTGCATCAGGCCGGCGGCGCCGGCACGCGAGGAGGCGTGCACGCGGCCGTTGGATTCCTTGGCCATGATGCCGAACAGCAGCGCCTCGGGCAGGCCACGCTTCTCCCACTCCGGCCACATCACCGCGCGCAGGTTCTGGTAGTTCTCGTAGCTGGTCAGCAGCGCAGGACGCATGTCGGTCAGCCAGCGACGGATGCCGGCCTGCACCGCCGGGTTGTACTCGACCATGCTGTCGAAGGCGTGCCGCTTGTCGTTCAGCAGCGCGGCAGCGCGCGCGGCCTCGGGCACGTCCGCGGTCAGCGGGCCGATGTGATCCGGGTCGGCTTCCAGGCGGTCACCCCCCTCGTCGGCCACGTCATCGCTGGCAGCCGCATCGGCGTCGTGCTTGAGCAGGCGCTTGTAGCTGGCCAGCAGGGTGCCCATCTGGCAGCCCTTCTGCTTCACGCAGTCGTTGAGGACATCTTCCATGTCCTCCAGCGCGGCGTCGGCCTCGTTGCTGCCCTTGGGGTCGGCATTGGCGACCAGCAGCAGGGCGTCGCTGTAGCGCTTTTCGGCGACGGTCATGCGCTGCTGCAGCGCATCCACCTTCACCTTGTCCCGGGCCGAAACCCGCTGCGCATGGGCGTCGGGCGCCAGGGAAACCAGGCCGGCCAGGGCCAGCAGCGGCCAACCGCGGGAAATCAGGACAGGAACGGGCATTGATGGCACTGTGTGCGAAACAGGCAGGCAGAGTAGCGGCGCCGCCAAGGTCCGGGCAAGCCGACCTTCGGACCGTCACTGCCGGCGGTTAACATTGGGCTATTCATCACAAGGGCTGGACCATGGATCCGATTCTGCTCGGCAAAGGCATTACCGACGATATTGCCGTCACCCTGCTGCCGAAACTCGGCAACCGCCACGGCCTGGTGGCCGGCGCCACCGGTACCGGCAAGACCGTGACCCTGATGACGCTGGCCGAGGGCTTCTCGCGACTGGGCGTGCCGGTGTTCCTGGCCGATGTGAAGGGCGATGTCTCCGGCCTGGCCGTGCCCGGCAGCGGCGCCGAGAACCTGCTCCAGCGTGCCGCCGAGATCGGCGTGGCCGACTATGCGCCGGCCGCCAGCCCCACCCTCTTCTGGGACCTGTACGGCAAGCTGGGCCACCCGGTGCGCACCACCGTCAGCGAAATGGGCCCGACCCTGCTGGCGCGCATCCTCGAGTTGAACGACACCCAGTCCGGCGTGCTCGACATCGTGTTCAAGCTGGCCGACGACCGCGGCCTGCTGCTGCTGGACATGGACGACCTGCGCGCCCTGCTCGGCCTCGTCGCCGAGGAGCGCAAGGACATCTCCACCGAGTACGGCCTGGTCAGCGCGCAGTCGATCGCCGCGATCCAGCGTTCGGTGCTGCGCCTGGCGCAGGACGGTGGCGAGCACTTCTTCGGCGAACCTGCGCTGGAGCTGGCCGACATCATGCGGGTCAACCACGACGGCCGCGGCATGATCGGCATCCTCGCCGCCGACCAGCTGGTACTCAAGCCCAAGCTGTACTCCACCTTCCTGCTGTGGCTGCTGTCGGAGCTGTTCGAGCAGCTGCCGGAAGTGGGCGACCTGGACAAGCCGAAGCTGGTCTTCATCTTCGACGAGGCGCACCTGCTGTTCGACGATGCGCCGCCATCGCTGGTGCAGCGCATCGAGCAGGTGGTGCGCCTGATCCGCTCCAAGGGCGTGGGCGTGTATTTCTGCTCGCAGTTCCCCGACGACGTGCCAGGCAACATCCTCGGCCAGCTCGGCAACCGCGTGCAGCACGCACTGCGCGCGTTCACCCCGCGCGACCAGAAGGCGGTGAAGACCGCGGCCGAAACCTTCGTGCCGAACCCGAAGCTGGACGTGGCCAAGGTACTGAGCCAGCTCGGCACTGGTGAGGCCCTGGTCTCCACGCTGCAGGACAAGGGCATCCCGATGCCGGTGCAGCAGACCATGATCGCGCCGCCACGCTGCCGGATGGGGCCGATCACCGAAGCCGAGCGCGCCCAGGTGCGTGCCGGCAGCCCGGTCGGCAGTCGCTACGACACCGCGATCAACCGCGAATCGGCCGCCGAACTGCTGGCCCAGCGTGCACAGAAGACTGTCGAACAGGCGCAGGCGCCGGCCGCGCGCAGCCGCGAACAGGACGAAGCGCAGGAAGGCGGTTTCGGCCAGGCGATCAAGGATGCGATCTTCGGCACCAAGCGCCGCCAGGGCATGATCGAGACGATGGCCAAGCAGACCACGCGCACCGTCGGCACCAAGCTGGGCAACCAGATCGTGCGCGGCATCCTGGGTGGCATCTTCGGCGGAAAGCGTTGATCTGCCACGGCCGGGGTCAGAGCCCTTTCCGCTGGAAAGGGATCTGACCCCAGGGTCGGATCCCCCGCCAGGGAGGGCTCCGACCCCACTCCCCGTTCGTCATCCGGAAAAGAAGTCGTATTGCATGTCGCGTTGGCGCCCCCCCGCAGAAAAAAGCACGGCACTGATCACCGCCTCCGGGCATGCCCGGCTGAAGGCCGAACTGGATGAGCTGTGGCGCGTGCGCCGCCCGGAGGTGGTGAAGGCACTGGCCGCGGCCGCCGCGGAAGGTGACCGCTCCGAGAACGCTGAATACACCTATCGCAAGAAGCAGCTGGGCGAGATCGACCGTCGCGTGCGCTACCTGACCAAGCGGCTGGAATCACTGCGCGTGGTCGACACCACGCCGACCGACCCGCTGGCGGTGTTCTTCGGCGCATGGGTGGAACTGGAGAATGTGGACAGTGGCGAGACCAGCCGCTATCGCATTGTCGGGCCGGATGAGACCGATGCCGGGCTGGGCTGGATCAGCATCGATTCGCCGTTGGCGCGGGCGCTGCTGAAGAAGCGACTGGATGATGAATTCTCGGTGGAGCTGCCCGGCGGGCAATTCACCTTTGCGGTGATCGGGGTGGAGTACGCGCCGTTGTAGAGTCGAGTCATGCCCGACCTCGCTGCCGTTGTAGAGCCGAGCCCATGCTCGGCTGATGGGCAAACGCAGCCGAGCATGGGCTCGGCTCTACAACGGCGGCGGGTATGTGCGCCCTGCGCGCAACGGGCGGAAATACTCGGCATTGCGATAGAAGGCGGAATCCTGCACGCCGTGCCAGCCAGGAACACCGGCCAACGGCAGGGGCCGCAGCTGCAGCGGATCGGTCACTGCCCTGCCTTCGGCAATGGCCGCAGTCACCGCGTCAACGCAGGCAGCATCGGCATCACCCTGCACCACCACGCACTTGCCCACCAGCAATCGCCCCGGCAGCAGTGCCTGTTCCATCAACGCGTGCCCGAATACGGTGGCAATGGCGATGTCACCGCTCTGCCAGCGCGTTGGCTCGAACATCGCAGGCCAGTCATGGCCATCCCACGCGCGCAGCAACGTGACATCACCCACACGCACGATCACGCCGGTTTCGTCGAACTGGGTCAAGGCGGCCTGCGCGCGGTTGCGCTGGCCGGGTGGCATGGCTTCGATATGCCGGCACTGCTGCACGTTGAGTGCCCGCTTGAGCTTTGGGTGGGAGGCCCACACCAGCGCGTTGAACAGGTCGTGCCAGTTGTCGGCACGGGTGGCGATGCGCCCCTGCGCGATGCGGGCCTCGTAGTGCAGGCCATCGGCCAGCAACGCGGCATCCTGTTCGACCAGCTGCCAACCCGGCAGGGACAGGCGTGCGTCAAGCGCCGCGATGGACGGCCAGTGGGGGCCATCCAGCAGATCACGGAAATCCTGCAGCCCGGCAAACAGCGGCTGCGCGAACACCTGCGGATCGATCGCCGCACGTGGCGGCGGTACGAAGCGCCGGACGCCGCCCCCGTCACTGGCGGCGGTCGTCGCTGCGGTCACAGCATCTTGAGGTCGAATGCCGGGCGGGTAGCGGCGGGCAGCGCGTCACCGTACAGGTCGTGCTCGTCGCTCTCGGTGATTTCCACGTCGACGAATTCGCCCACGCGCAGCGGCACCTGGTCGGCGTTCTGGATGTGCACCAGTCCGTCGATCTCCGGCGCATCGGCCCTGGAACGGGCCACGGCGATATCGCCTTCGATGGCGTCGACCAGGCACTGCTGCACGGTGCCGATCTTGGCCTCCAGGCGTGCGGCGGAGATCTGCGCCTGCTTCTCCATGAAGCGGGCCAGACGCTCCTGCTTCACTTCCTCCGGGACAGCATCGGGCAGATCGTTGGCGGTGGCCCCCTCGACCGGCGAATAGGCGAACGCGCCCACGCGATCCAGCTGCGCTTCGTCGAGGAACGACAGCAGTTCTTCGAACTCGGACTCGGTCTCGCCCGGGAAGCCGACGATGAAGGTCGAACGCACGGTGATGTCCGGCGCGATACGGCGCCAGTTCTGCACGCGCTCCAGGGTCTTCTCGACCGCACCGGGGCGCTTCATCAGGCGCAGGATGCGCGGACTCGCATGCTGGAACGGGATGTCCAGGTACGGCAGAATGCGGTTCTCGGCCATCAGCGGCACCACTTCGTCCACGTGCGGATACGGGTAGACGTAGTGCATGCGCACCCACGCATCCAGCTCGGACAGGCCTTCGCACAGCGCCTTCAGGCGGGTCTGGTAGGCCTTGTCGCGCCACATCTTTTCGGCGTACTTCACGTCCACGCCGTAGGCAGAGGTGTCCTGCGAAACCACCAGCAGCTCACGCACGCCACCACGCACCAGGCGCTCGGCTTCGCGCAGCACCTCATCCACCGGGCGCGAGACCAGCTTGCCGCGCATCGACGGAATGATGCAGAAGCTGCACTTGTGGTTGCAGCCTTCGGAAATCTTCAGGTAGGCGTAATGGCGCGGGGTCAGCTTGATGCCGTAGTCGGGCACCAGATCCACGAACGGATCGTGCTTGGGCGGCAGTGCTTCATGCACCGCTTCCATCACGCTCTGGTAATCCTGCGGGCCGGACACCGCCAGCACGTTGGGGTACGCCTCGCGGATCTGCTCAGGGCGCTTGCCCAGGCAGCCGGTGACGATGACCTTGCCGTTCTGGTTCATCGCCTCGCCAATGGCATCCAGCGACTCGGTCACCGCCGAATCGATGAAGCCACAGGTGTTGACCACCACCACGTCGGCCGAATCGTAGGACGGGACGATGTCGTAGCCTTCCGAGCGGAGCTGGGTGAGGATGCGCTCGGAATCGACGAGGGCCTTCGGGCAGCCAAGGCTGACGAAGCCGACTTTGGGGTTCAGCTGGGACATGGAATCGCGGGACTCTGGGGGCCTGGGCCCCTGCCGGCATGGCAGGGGTACCTGGGGGCCGGGGCCTGAAAGGGCGCCAGTATACCGGGCTTCGGGCCAGCGCCCTGAATCGCCGCTGCCGCCTGCGGCGCCTGGCCCGTGAAGGGTCAGTACCCGGTCATATCCAGCACCACTGCAACCGCCCGGTCTCAGCCAGCGGCTGCTTCAATGGGCAGCGCTTCTTCCACCTCGATCGCCTCGAACCGGTAAAGTGCCCCGAACTTCAAGGCATACGCATCCAGCGGCGATACCGGGATCACCATCTGCGGAAGAAGGTTCTCGCCCTCCGGCCGGAAATGCAGATTGACCACCCCCGACTGCTCCACTGCGCGGGTCAGCAGGACAAGACGTGCGTTGAACTTCATGTTGGATCTCCAAAAAAAGGGCCGCATCCACCGGCGGCCCGAACGGTTTTCATGCAGGGCACCCACCGCGACGGGCAGGTGCACGGGTCACCACACGCCCATGCGCACGCGCAGGCGTCCGGCTTCGTCATAGACCCGCCAGTTGCCATCGCTGTACTCGGTACGACGCCCGCCACCGGGGGCACTGACACTGAACGCGTCGGCCACCACATCGAAACGCGAGACCTGGCCGCTGGACGCCAGTTGAACGCCCCCTACCCGGCCATCTGCACGGACGTTGACCGACCACTGCGCAGAAGACTCGGTGCCTCCGGCCGACCAGGTGGGCGGGGCGGTTGCTGCCGCGTCCACCTGGCTGAGCATCGGGCGGAACATCCAGAAATAGGGCGTGTTTCCACCGGTGCCGATCACGATCACGCGAAAGCGAGCGAAGGTCGCCGTGGCGGGCGCCTTGGTGATCAGGAACGTGCGCGTCAAGCGGTCGAGCGTGATCGGGGTTCCGGTATCGCTCCTCACGCCCGGGCTGTGCACCAGCCCCAGGTGATTGCCGGCCGCATCGAAGAACGTCATCTCCAGCTTGGCTTCCACGCGATGGGTATTGATCCAGGCCGACGCGCAATAGGTCTTGCCGCCTTCGATGGCGATGTCGTACTCGGTTCCCCACCATGCCATTTCGCCTGCTGCGACGACGCCAGGCGTCACCGCGCCCAGCCCGAAGATCCCCTGCGGATGCCAGCTGTCATCGCCGGTGGGGTTGCCCAGTTCGGTCCACCGCCCGTTCGGATTACTGCCCCAGCCCCACCCCGAGCGCTGCCAGAAGGGGAACGTGGTGTTCATCAGCAGGTTGCCACCGGCGCCCAGATTCTTGACCTGCGCCTGCATGCTGGTGACCACGGCTGCATCCGCCTTGCCACCCAGTGAGGCCTGCACGCCATCGATCCGCCCGGACAGCGCAGTCAGTTGCGTACCCTGCTGGCTGACCTGGCTGTTCAGCTGCGAGAAGCCGCTGGCCGATACATCGCCCACCTGGGTCTTGAGCTGGGTCAGGTCACGCGCGGTGGTGTCCAGCTTGGTGCCCTGCTGGCTTACCGAGGTGCTCAGCCCCGTGATGGCCGAGGCATTGGCATCGTTGGCCACCTGGTCGGTGATGTCATAGACCTGGACGCTGTCCACCCGCACCTGACCGTTGTCGGGATGAACATAGAGGTTCAAGCGCCAGGCATCGATGCCGCTGTTGAAGGCATCGAAGTCGAACGATCGGGTCTCGAACGCCTCCACCGCGAACACGGCACGCAGATCCTGGTAGGACTGCTGGCCTGCCGCATTCTTGCGATATATCCGCACCAGCAGATTGTTGGCGCCGCCAGAACCGCAGGCGCGGACGATCACCCGCAGGCGGCGCGCGCCGTTGATCGGCACCCATTTGCCACCGTTGGCCTGCAGGGTCGGATTCACGTTCGTGTAGCGGTTGAGCAGCACACCTGGGCGTCCGTCGCCGTTGACCGTACTCCACACCGCCCCATTGGCCGCCGCCGATGCCGTCCACCCCCCCAGCCCTTCGGCGAAGTCGGGATTGGGCAGCAGGCCGCTTCCGGTGTTGAGCACGCCCTTCAGCCCGCTGGACAGGTCGGTGAGCTGCTGCGCCTGCGCGTCGACCTTCGTGCCCTGCTGATCGACTTTGGTGGTCAGCGCGGTCACCGCGGTGGCCGTGGCAGCGGCGCTCTGCTGCGCGGCGTAGGCGTCGGTGACATCGATCATGCGGATGTCGTCCACCTGCACGCGCACGCCCACTTCGCGCGCACCACTTCCTCCCGGAATGCTGACCAGCATCCGCCACTTCGCCGCAGACGCGGCGGTGTCCAGGTAACCGCTGACCTTGGTCCAGCCATCCCTGCGCAGCGAGGCCAGTGCGTAAGCCTGCAAGGGCCACGAATTCTCCGCGTTGGCTTCGTTGGTGGTCTGCCAGCCCACCCGGATGGAACCACCGGTCGGCTGGATACTGTCCGGATGCAGGCGGGCGTAGTACTCCACATAGATGCGGCGATTGCCGGTGATGGGGGTCCACTGCCCGAGGTACAGGTCCGCATTGGTGTTCGGACTGGTGTTGGCCGCAACGTTCACATCCAGACCGCGCTCACCGGTCCGGCGAGCATCGGCGCGGGCGGTGTAGATCGTGCCCGCCGCACTGCCCAGCAGCTGGCCATCCTGGAACGTTTCGAACGCACCCAGCGGGAACAGGCTGTCGCTGCCATTGAGGACCGACTGCACGTCCGACTGCAGCTTGAGCACACTGGACGCACTGCTGGTGACACGATCGCCCAGCTGCACCACGTCGCTGCGCAGGTTGGCGATGGCCGTCGCGTTGCCGGCGATGTCCTGCGCATCGGTGATGTCGTAGAACTCGATCCGGTCGAACAACACCTTGCCGCCGGCGTTGGTCAGATGCACCTGCGGCATGATCTCGTTGCGATCCTGCGCGGCAGACCATTCGGCCGTGTAGGTTTTCCAGGACGCATCGGACAGGTTCAGCGTCACGTCGGCATGGCTTTCACTCACCCCGCTGGTCCGCACGCGCAGCCGGCAGACCAGGGTCGCCGTCGCATCGTCGAAGGCGCGGGCGACCATCACCAGGCGGTACCGCCGCGACCTGCCGGCAACAACGGGCAGCCACCGCGCGTCATTGGCCGTGATGGCCGGGTTCTGCCCGGCCTGCGGCCCATGCGTCATCAGCAACGCATCACCACTCTGGCCCGATGCCTTCACCCACTCCACGGTGTTGGCCGACACGGTACGGGTCAGCGTCCACCAGGCGGCACTGCCAGCAAAGTTACTGTTGCGCAGCACGTTGTCGCTACTGGTCACCGAGGTGTCGACCCGCGCGGCCAGGCTGGTCAGGCTGTCGGCGGCGGACACCAGGTCGGTACCGAGCTTGCTGACGTCGGTGCGCAGCCCGGTCAATGCGTCCGCATTGCTCCGCGCCGTACGATCGAGCATCGACGAATCCTGCGATCCGGTCGGCACGCCATTGAGCACGGTGACGGTCATTTCCACCCACATGCCAGTACGGCCGGTCTCCGGCAAGGGCGACAGGATCTGCCTGCCACCGCCGGCACCACTCCTGCGCCGCCCGATCATCACCAGCATCCGCGACCCCGACAGGGCCGCCAGGTTTTCCTGTGACAGGCCCGCGTCCAGCAGGCGGGTGCGCAGGCCACTGGTGTCGCTGTTGCTGGCACTACTGATCGCCCCCACTGCATCGGACGTATAGGCAATGAAGTACTGGTTGTCCTTCAGCGTCTGGTCGTACCAGGTGTTGAAGCGGGCCGACTCGCTCTGCAGATTGCCATGGGTATCGAACACCGCCGTATCGGTGATGCTGTTGTCCGCATTGATGATGCCCACCCGCAGCCCCCGGTTGGCGCCCATGCCCGGCACGATGCTGCCATTGGCACGGTACACACCCGATGCTCGGGGGCCACCGGTGGGCCAGGCGAGGATATGTGCGTTGGCGATGATGTTGTAGGCCACCATGTTGCCGATGCCCGAGGCCAGCCGGGTGACGTCCTCGGCGGCACTGCTCAGCTTGCCATCGATCTGTTCCACCCTGGTCGACAGGCCGCTGACCGCCGCAGCGTTCGCGTCGACATCGGTCACATCCTCCACCCACAGATCGTCCAGCCACAACGTGCCGGCCGTGCCATTGCGATTGATCGTGACCTTGATGCCCTGCACCGTGCCGGTAGGCGGCAACGTCACGAAGGTCTCGGTCTTGACCCAGTCCGCCGATTTCGGGAACGACTGCGTGGCGCCGCCCATCAGGTTGCCGTTGTGGTCGGCGACGCGCAGCTTGGTATTGTCGGCGGTGCCGTCGAAGTCCTCGCTGGTCCGCGTCCAGCACGACACTCGATAGCGACGGCCGGCGGTCAGGGTGATGACACGCCCCTCATTGACCGCGGCGCTGACCACCGTATTGCTTCCGCCCGCATAGGGCTCCGCCTTCCAGCACAGGCTGTTGCCGCGGCCCTCGCGCACCACCGATGCTGCGGTGGTGTTGAAGAACGTCCAGCCGGTGCCAGCGCCCAGGTTGAAGTCGCCATTGAGCGCGAGGTTGCTGCCCGCGCCCATCACCGCTTCCATGCGACTCTTCAGCTGCACCAGGTCCTGGCTGCTGCTGGTAACCCGGCCATCGAGCTGCCCGACTTCGGTCTTCAACGCATTGAAGGCGCTGGATCCGATCTTGTCACCCATCGTGGCATCGAGGCTGTCCACGCGCCGCCCCAGCGCGGTGTCAGCGGTCACCATCGCCTGCTGCAGGCTGCTGACACTGGCACCGGTGGCCAGCGCGCCGGTGCCTGCCGGCATCCGTGCCTGTAGTGCCTGGATCGACTGCGCGTTGACCTGGTCGCCACTCAGCCGTGCGGTCTTCTCGGCCGCGATCAGGCCCTGGCTGACCCCTGCCAGGTCACCGCCCTCGTAGCTGCCGCGCAACTGCACGGCCAGCGACTCGCGCCGGCCCGCTTCGCTGCTGTCTGCTGCGACGCGTGCAGTGGCTTCGTCCTGCAACATGGCCACCGACGCACCCGGCGTCGGGCGACCGATCGCCACCCAGTCCAGCAGGAAGTAGTCGGCATCGGTCTGCGCTTTGGACAGATCCAGGCGGATCTGGTCGACGATGGTCCCGTTCCATGGAATGTTGTCCACGTCCAGCGTCGCGATGCCGTTGCTGTCATAGCTTGGCTCCGCGAACTGCACCATGCGTGCGTTGTCCCACGACTGGCCGGGACCATTCCACAGCAGGCGCCCGTCCCAGGCAGGACTGCCCACCTTGCGGATGCGCAGCTTGACGAAGCGGTGCGCCGCGCCCTGGACATCCTGGCCGCGCGGGCTCGTCACGAAGGCGTCGCTGGCATGGTTGGCCGGGCGCAGCCAGCCCTCCACCAGCGTTGGACTGCCGCCATTCGCGCCCCAACCTTCCACGCTGCTGTCGAAGTACCAGATGCGCTTGCTGTCGAACTGCACGCCACTGCCTGCCGACAGCTGGCTCACCATGCGGGTCAGGTTCTCCACATCCGACCGGCGCTCGCTGGTTTCGCGGGTCACCGCCGTGGTCAGCTCGGTGCGGGTATTCAGATCGCCGGCAGCACGGTCCAGCACTTCGCGCGCCAGGCCATCGGTGTTCGCCTTGAGCGCCTGCGCCTGCTGGTCCAGCCGTTCGGCCTGGCCGGCAAGTCGTTGGGCGCTGGCGGTGATCTGGTCCTGCAGGCGCAGCGATTCGCTACGCAGCGCCTCGGCTGCACGGGTGGCGGCGGCCAGGTCGCTGTCGATGCGGGCGTTGATTTCCTTGCCCAGGTCCTGCTTGACCGATTCGACCACACCGCCGATTCCCTCCAGCGTCTGCCCGGTATTGCGCCCCAGCGAGCGTCGCAGGTAGCGGGCACCGACGGACAGCACGCCAGCGGTGTTGCGACTGCGGCACGCAAACGTCCAGCTGCCCGCCTCTGGCAATACGGCTTCGATTGCGGAGGTGAAGAAGCCACCGGCATCGCCCAGCGGGGTCATGTGCTCCCACAGCGGGTTGTCGATACTGCCGGCGGTATAGCGGATTTCCACGCCGGCGAAATCAGCCGACTGCACGGTGTCGCCGGAGAAGCCCCACACATACCGGCGCACGCCACCGCTGAGCTCTTCGATGTCGAACAGATCGACCAGGACCGGCGGCGCATCGGCACCCAGCGTGGTGTACTGGGTGGACACGGCAACGCCGGCACGGCCATCGGGGCTGTACGGACGAACGACCACCGGATAGGTACCCGCTCCGGGAATCGCCCAGCTCGCTGATCGCGTGGTGGTGCGTGCCACTTCCTCCAGCGCGGCATTGCCGTCTGGATCGGACAGGACCCGCGTTTCGCCGGTGGGTCCACTGATATCGAAGCTGGCCTGCAGTTCGGTATGCACGCTGCCACCCCGGCTGACCTGGCGCTCGACCACCTTCAGATTGCTGGCCACCGGCCGGATCTGCAGCGAGGATTCATTCGACGGCGGCACATACTGCCCGGTCCGCACGTAGTGCCAGAACTCGGGCCCCTCCTGCACCACCTCCACAGCGGCGCCCTTCAGGTCACCTTCCGGGCGGATGCCGGTCACGCGCACGCGGGTACCCGGCGTCTGCTTGAAGTCGTAGATCCAGATCGTGTCGTGTGCAGGATTGCCGTCGTTGTGGCCCGGCAGCGGTGCATCTGCCGGCCACGGATCGGCCAGCACCAGCCTGTCACTTGGCTCAGCGCCCGGAACCACGCGCAGTACGCGGTAGACACGCTCGCCTGGAATACGCAGGCCGATGAACGCACTGCCCAGCGAAGGTGCCGGGACCGTCTCGTCCAGTTGCAGCGTGGCAACGCCTGCAGCGTCGACGGCGGCATCGATCAGGCGGCCACCGAAGCCCCACTGGGTCAGGTCGTGCTGCAACGCCAGTACCGACAACCGCGAGTAGGCCAGGTGCTCGATGTCGGTGCTGTAGCTGATCGACTTGTATTGATAGACGCTCTGCGCCAGATGCCAACGCGCCAGCATCGCGGCATGGGCTTCGGAGCTGACGCCCTCACCGGTGATCTTGGCCGGATTGAGCATCACCTCCACGCCCGGCGCCGGCACGCGCAGCGTCGCCGCCTTCCAGGTGCGGCGGTCCAGGTAGCTGTACTCGATGCCGTCGGCAGCGTTGGCCAGGGTGTAATCGACCTGGAACTGGCCCTTCTTGATCGTGGCCATGTTGACCACGCCGGACAGGGGCTGCTCATCGGCCGCCCAGGCCACGCCCAGCCGGCCCTTGGCCCAGGTCACCTGGCCGAAGCCGGCCAGCGCGATGGCGTCGAGCACTGCCTGGTGGCTGCGCACCTCGGTCAGCCAGTAGTCGTAGCCCAGCGCGTTGTCCGCGCAGTGCAGCATGAAGGCTTTCAGGCTTTCGATATCGATGCGCCGGTCGGCCATGCCCAGGCCGGCGATGCGCTTGCCGTTCTCATCATGGATGCCACGCGCGTAGGCCAGGATCTGTGCGCCCGGGTTGCTGGTTTCCTCGGTCACCCAGCCGGCCGCTTCACCCTTCCACACCGGAATCGGTCGCGCATGAGCCACGCAGCGGATCTCATCCGGGGTGCCATTGAGCTGGCCGGACGCCTTCATCTGCAGGCCGATGGCAGGAATTCCGGCATGGCTGGCGTCGTCGCGCTGCACGCTGACCAGCGTGGTCCAGGTGAAATTCGCCTGCGCGCCACTGCCATCGGTGTTCTGCCCGGCCACGCGTACGCGCACGTCGTACTGGCCCAGCTCCACGTCGCGGCCGTAGCTGACGCGGCGCGCCTTCTGCGTGCGTCCCACGACGCTGTAATTGCCGAACGACTGCCAGGCATCGGAGCCGACCGGCCGGTACTGGATCTGGATCTGCTCGCGGTTGTCCTTGTCCTTGCCCTTGGACGTGGTATCCCACAGCCGGAACTCGATGTTCACCTGCAGGCGCAGAGAGTCAGCGGAGCTGGTGCGCTCCACCCACGGGCTGGCCACGTGCTTGGCATCGCTGCCGGTATCGAGCAGCTGCGCGCCTTCAATCACATCAGCGTTGCTGTACAGCGGAATCGCTTCGTCGGGCATCTGCGGGAAGCCGCGGAACCAGGTGCGCACGCCTTCGTAGCTGGACAGCGCCGAATCACCGTTCTGCAGGGCCTCCACCCGGCCAACGTTGATGCCCGGGCTGAGGGTCAGGCCGACATACTGCTCATCGCCCTCGAACCAGGTATAGGGGCGGCTGATCAGGTCCGGAGCGAGGCGCGTGGAACCGAACAGCAGGCCCAGCGGTTCATAGGCACGCACACGGTTGCGCGGCGCTGCCAGGGAATACGCAGTGTCGGCGACACCGCCACCGCCACCTGCACGGGGAGGCTTCGGGCCCAGCACCTTGTTGATCAGCACGCTGCCGGCAACATAGACCGCCGACGCCAGCGCGGTGCCGTAGGTGGCGCTGAGCCCCGCAACGGCGCCTGCGCCCCAGGCGGAACCGGCCACCAGCGTGCCGATGCCGAAGGTGAAATAGGTCAGCGCGATCATCGCCACCAGCGGAATCACCGCCTTGCCCACCACGCTGCGCACTTCGATCAACTGGCCATGGCGCGGTCGCGTGTGCATCCACTGCTCGCGCGGCACCTCCAGCCCGTCAACGCAGACCTGCCATGCGCGGCCATCGAGCCCGTCTACATGGCGCATGAGGAATGCGTACAGGCTTTCACCCGGGCGCAGTTCGACCGGCACGTTGCGCTGGCCATCCAGCAGCACCGGGTGCGGGGTGATGATGAGGCGGCCGTCGACCGCCGGTTGTGGTGTCAGTTCCATGCGTAGTATCCCTCGATCCTCAGCCCAAATCCGGGCAGGTCACGAACGCGGTGCAGCACGCTGCAGCCGTTCGTTTCGTTGCTGTGCAAGACCCAGCCCTCATGAGCCAGGAAAAAGAAAACCCCGGCGTGGCCGGGGTTGTGTTGTCCGCGTTCGATCATCAGTACCAGGTCGCCGTCCTGTGGAGGGCCCTCGCGAGGTACCGCCTGCGCGCGCGACAATGCGCCCAGCTCGGCCGAGCCGCGCCGCCCGCGCGGCCGGCGTCCGGGCAGTGCCACTTCACGGGCGAACAGCGCCCGCTGCACCTGCATCACCAGGTCGGCGCAGTCGCACGCCGCTTCGTCATAGGGGATGCCCACCCATCGCTCGACGTCGACCAGGCGCATCAGAAGATTCCCGGCAGCGTGAACGGATTGGCATGCAGCAGCACGGCCTGCTGGCGCATCAGGAAGTCGACACCACACTGGGCACTGACCGTGCGCGTGTTGACCGACACCTGGGTCATCGGCAGGTCGTACTCGGCCTCGATGGCATCCGGATCGGCGCGATCGGTCAGCATCAACCGAGCGGTCACCATCTCTCCGGGGGCAAGCCCTTCCAGGTCCTCGGTGAGTGCGCGGCCGATGTTGTCGATCACCAGCTGCGCGCGCGGTGCCTGTCCACTGACATCGTCGGGAAGCTGGAAGCCGAACGGTGCGGCAATGAACTCCTTGCCGTTGCTGGTCCAGTTGACGTTGTCGTTGACGATCCGCAACACCTCCGGCATCGACGGCGCCGACACTTCCAACAGCATCAGCGGTCCCTGGGTGTCGGCCAGGCGCTGGCGGCGCTCATGGAAGGAACTCATCGCATGTACTCCAGTACAAGATCGCGCTTGGAGAAGCGGAACCGGGTGTTCAGTGGCACCAGGCGGCCGATGCCCTGCGGGAAGCGGGCGCTGATCGGCTGCCCGGTCCGCGGGTGCTCCATCGTGAACCAGCCGACGCGACCGACATCGTGCAGGTACCACGCTTCGAATGCCTCGGCGTCAGCCGCGGTGCGGAACTGCACCGAGGCGTACACGTTCTTCATCACCCGGCTGTTGAGCGCGCGCATCTTGCTGGGGCCGCGCTCCATCTCGGTCCGCTCTTCCGAAGCGACGATCTCCTCGCCGTAATCCGCAAAGCGGATTTCTGCATATTCTGGCCAACTGCTCATCCCACTGCCTCCGTCCATCCGTATCGGGCCCGTCCAATGGCGCCCAGCTCACCACCGTTGAGGCTGTCGCCCACGATGTCGATCACCAGTCGCCGTACTTCGCTGCCATCGGGCATGCGCTGCCGCTCTTCCCGGGTGTTGACCCGGCTTTCGCCGTAGTTGTTGATTTCCACATTCATCCCACCCTCGCCGGCACGGGCGATCGGTACCTGCACATAACCCCCGCTATCACCACCGGACAGGCCATTGCCGGTTCGCAGCGAAGTGCGCAGGGCGAAGAATGCCGATGGGCCGCCGAGCGCAGCCATGTCTTCCTGGCTGAGCACGCCCTCGCCCTTGTGGACGATGCCGGCCGGCTCGTACTTGCCCCCTGGGCCCGTGTACCCGCCGATGGAAAAACCGGTGATCTTCGGTCCGAACATCTGCCCGATCGAACTGATCAGCCCACTGACCATCTGTTTGGCTGCCACGCGCGCCAGATCGGCGATGATCGAGTCGGCGAGGTCGGAGAAGGACAGCTTTCCGGTCTGGGCAAACTTGACCAGACTGTCTTCCAACCCGCCCAATGCATTACTGAAGACGCCGTGGCTCAACTCGGCGGCATTGGCCGCGGCATCGGCATAGTCCTCGAACGCCCGCATTGCGCCGTTCTTCCAATCGGACTGGTATGCCTTCTTGTTCTCCTGGAACTCTGCCTCGCGTTGCAGTGACTGTTCATGGAATGCATCGAGCTCGGCCAGCCGGGCTCTGTAGCGCTCCGACTCGATGACCTTGCCGTCCTCACCACGCGACTCGTCGTCCAGCGCGCGCTTTCGATTGTCCCGATCCTCATCCAGAGCGGAACGGCGTTGCATGCGATCCACGCTCGCTGCGCCATGGCCGATGCCGAACAGCGCCTGATCGTTGCCGCGCTGCTGTGCATGCGCCGCCTGCTGGAGCTCCCGCTGCAGCTTCAGCAGATCCTGCTGGGCCTTCTTCGACGCTTCAGCGGCTGCCGCTTCCTTGGCCAGGGCCACCGCGGCGTCCAGCGAGGCCTTCACCCGCAGTTGCTTCTGCTCGCTGAGCTTCTTCTCGGCATGCTCCATCTCGTCAAGGAGGGTGACCTGCAGCTTTTCCGCCTCTGTCATCCCCTCCTTCAGCTTCTGCCGCACCCGGTCCTGGGCGATCTGCTTCTCGATGCGATCCATCAGCCCGGCGTACGCATCAGCCTGCTCGTGCACGCCCCTGACCGACTGCTGGGCGGCCTGCTGCTGTTCGCGGAACTGGGCCTTGCGTTCGATGTCGGCCTTCTTGCGCGCGGCATCCCTGTTGAACTCTGCGCGCTGGGCCGGGTCCATCTTGTCCGGGCCGCCCCTTGCGTTGATCTCCGCGCCGCGTTCAGCCATCCAGGCCGCGTACTCGCCACGGGTCAGCCGGATCCACTCGACCTCGTCCCGCCACGCCTCTCCGCGCATGGCGCCCAGCATGCCGTTGAAGGCATCGGTCGCCTTCAATGCGTTCCATTGCGTCGCACCCAGAGACGCGATGAGCTGGTCAAGCGTCTGGTTGTCCACGTTCTGGATGGCCGCGGCAATCGCATTGAACAGCTTCTCGTCGAGGGCGCCCCTGATCGTTTCTTTCAGGCCCCGGAACTTCTCCTGGACCGGCGCGACCTCCGCCTGGAACGCTTCCAGGTTCGCCCTGGCCTTCTCCAGCTCGGCGTAGTCCGAGGCTGCACTCAGGCCCGCCCCTTCCCGTCCCGATCGCTGGCCATGACTCACTCGGCCTTCCCAATGGACGACCGAGCCCTGCAGCGCCTTCTCGCGTGCCTCCAGCTCGCGCAGCGCCCTGGCCTGCTCATGCAGCGTGGCGACCGCCTGCTCCAGGGGCAGCGTGCCCGCGCCCATGCCCAGGCCGGCCTGGTCCATCGAGAACGACATCTGCTGCAGCGACTGCATCTGCTCCTTGTACTCGCTGCGCGCACGTTCGGACGCCTTGACCATGTCCAGGTACGCTTCGCCCAGCTTCTGCACCGACGCGATGGCGATGCCCCATGGGCCACCGGCGGCCGTCAGCAGGCCGCTACCAAGCTCCTTCAAGCCGCTGCCGAGCACATCGCCGCCGACGTTGGCCTTTGCCTTTGTCGCGGCCTTGCCCGTTGCGCCCTCCGGTGCCGCATGCACGCGCGCCAGCGCGGCGGCCGTCCGCTCGGCCTCCGCGCGCAGTGTCTTGAGATTCTGCGTTGCCAGGCGGCTGGCCTCCGCCATTGCGGTACGGAAGCCCGTCGTGTTGACCCGCAGTACTACGTCTAGATTCTGGTTAGTGGACGCCATACGCGTTCCTCCAAGAATGATGAGGGGCCCCGCAGGGCCCCAGGTTCGATTGCATGCCACGCATCGGAGAAGCAATGCCCTGCCCCGCCCGGAATCACGCCGCAGCGTTGCGCCGCGATGCGCTGCCGAACAGTTCCAGCAGCTGCTGCGAGCGCTCCTTTGCCGCCCTCTCCGGCGACGCACGCGGTCGCACCAGCAGGAAGTCGTCGGCAGTGGTCGTATTGCCGTGCACCTGCGCCAGCACACTGGTCAGCTGGGCGAGCATCCCCTGCAGGGGCTGGTCCAACGGCTCCAGGCGTGCGAACGCATACATCTCCGAGAGCTGGCGGGAGGTCACTCCCGCCAGCAGGTGGTCCGGATGCGGGAGGCCCAGCCTCCACGCGATCCGGAACTGAAGCCGGCGCTCAGGCCGGCGGATCAGTTTTTTTCCAGCTCTCCCACGGCCGCATCGCCGAGCGCATTGAGCGTCTGCGCGACACGGAACACGCGATCCAGCGCCGCGGCCGATTTCGTGCCCAGCTGGGCCACCTCGTGGTCGGAGAACAGGCGCTCGCCCATTTCATCGACCAGGCACAGGCCGACGAATCGCGCGCGGAAGTCATCCACCTTGGGCGTGTCACCGCCATAGGTCTCCTGCTCCCAGCGATCACGGTCACGCGCCGACATCATCGCCACGCGCACGCTGCCGCCCCATTCGGGTACGGCGACGTCCTCGTGCCGGCGATCCTGCGCGTCCAGGATCTGCTGCTTGCCCAGCAGCATCACGGGGTGCCGCCAGCGGCCACGGTTACCAGCGCGAACTCACGCGGCAGCAGGTCCGCAGTGAACGTCAGCACCTGGTTGGTGCCCGGGGCCACGTTGAAGGCGGCGACCTTGGCGACGAAGGTAGCGGCATCGCCGGTGGGCAGCACCATCAGGAAGTGCAGGTCGGCATCCGGATCGGCGTCGCGCAGGATCTCCTGGCCTGCCGAGCTGCCGACCGGCCAGCGGTGGCCGGACACCTGCACGGCCTGGCCGCCGGACAGACCCGCGATGTTCTCCATCTGCTTCGAACGCAGGTTGGTGGCATCAAGGGTGTTGGCCTGGCCGCGGCCGAACGGGAAGGCGGTCAGGCCGTCGATTTCGGTATAGCCGGCCGGATTGTTCGGCGCGGTCGGGGCGGTACCGGCCTTCACGTACAGCGCGGAGTCCTGGGCGGAAATGGCTTGATTGATGGACATGGTGTTGAATCTCCTGGAAATGAAAAAGCCGCCTTGCGGCGGCTGGGGTTCGGGGTGATCAGGCTCGGGGCTGCCTGCAGTGGGTCATCGTGGCTGGCCCGTCACAGCCACCGGTTGCGCGTTGCGACCCGCAACACGCGGACAACAAAAAAGCCCCCGGCTCGCGCCGGAGGCTTGTATGTCATCGTGGCTGAAAGCTTAGGCTGCGGGTGTGCACCGGTCAATGCAGAAACAGCCCTCTGCACCGCCTTGGGAACGCACTGCCGCAAACCCGCAGCCGCCCGATCCGGCACAGCCGCTGACGCCGCGCTAACCGGCGCAGCGCCGACAATGCAGCTCTGTTCCCAGCAACGAGGAAGATGACGATGGCCGAGTGGATCACCCTGGATACGCATCACGGCCCGGTACGGGCCTGGCAGGCCCTGCCGGACGGCACCGCGCGCGGCGGCCTGGTGGTGGTGCAGGAAATCTTCGGCGCCAACCCGCACATCCGCAGCGTGGCCGAGCGCTTCGCAGCCGAAGGCTATGCGGTGCTGGCGCCCTCGTTCTTCGACCTGGTCGACGGCCCCGACGCCGACCCGGATGCGCTGCCCTACGACGCCGAGGGCGTGAAGCAGGGCCTGGAACGGGTCGGCGCGCTGGGCATGGAACGGGCGCTGGAGGTCGTGCGCGCGGCGGCCACCCGGCTGGCGCCCTACGGCAAGGTCGGCACCGTCGGCTACTGCTGGGGCGGCACGGTGGCGATGCTGTCCGCATTGCGCCTGGGGCTGCCGTCGGTCAGCTACTACGGTGCGCGCAACGTGCAGTTCCTCGACGAGGCGCCCAAGGCCCCGGTGATCTTCCACTTCGGCGCCCAGGACCGCAGCATCCCGCCGGAAGCGGTCAAGGCCCACCGCGAGAAGCTGCCGCAGATGGCGACCTACGTCTATCCGGCCGATCACGCCTTCAACCGGGAGGTCGGACATGCGTATGATCCAGACAGCGCCGCCCTGGCGCTGCAACGCACCCTGGACTTCTTCTCGGAGCATCTTGGATGAGCGAATTCGAACTCGATTCACGCCTGGCCACCGATAGCGTGCTGGTGGCGGAAGGACCGTTGTCGCAAGTGCGGCTGATGAACGACGAACGATTCCCCTGGCTGGTGCTGGTACCGCGCCTGGCCGGGGTGACCGAGTGGATCGAGCTGGACGGCGAGCAGCAGGACAAGCTGCGCACCGAGCTCAACCGCGCCTGCAAGGCCCTGAAGGGTGCCGACGGGGTGGAGAAGATCAACATCGGGGCGCTGGGCAACATCGTGCGCCAGCTGCACTTCCATGTCATCGGCCGCCATGACGGTGATCCGGCCTGGCCGGGCCCGGTCTGGGGCAGTGGCCCGGCGCACCGCTACGAGCCGGCGGCGCTGGACCAGCATGTCGCCTACTGGAAGGAACGGCTAGGATATCCGGCCCAGTCCTGAGCCTTCGCCGACCCGATGCGATTCAACCTCGTTGCCGCCGTCCTGCTGATCCTGATCGGCCTGTTCATGCTCGCCAGCAATCTCGGCTGGACGCACCTGAACCTGTCCAAGCTGCTGTTGACCTGGTGGCCGGTGGCCCTGGTTGGTGTCGGCATCGCGATGCTGTTCGGTCGCGGCAAATAAGGAAGGCGGCGCATTGCGCCGCCTTCCCTCATGTAGAGCCGAGCCATGCTCGGCTTCAATGCAGGGCAGCCGAGTATGGCTCGGCTCTACAAATCGCCTGCAATCGTCAGGTCCGCGGCAGGGTCACGCCGGTCTGGCCCTGGTACTTGCCGCCACGGTCGCGGTAGGACGTCTCGCAGACGTCATCGGCGGCCGCCTGGAAGAACAGCATCTGTGCCACGCCTTCGTTGGCGTAGATGCGCGCCGGCAGCGGCGTGGTGTTGCTGAATTCCAGGGTGACGTGGCCTTCCCATTCCGGCTCCAGCGGCGTCACGTTGACGATGATGCCGCAGCGCGCGTAGGTGCTCTTGCCCAGGCACACCACCAGGGTATCGCGCGGGATGCGGAAGTACTCGACGGTACGCGCCAGCGCGAAGCTGTTCGGCGGGATGATGCATTCGTCGGCGGTGATGTCGACGAAGCTGCCCGAGTCGAAGTGCTTGGGATCGACGATCGTCGAGTTGATGTTGGTGAACACCTTGAACTCGCGCGAGCAGCGCACGTCGTAGCCATAGCTGGACGTGCCATAGCTGACGATGCGCTGGCCGTTGGCCTGCTTCACCTGCCCGGCCTCGAACGGCTCGATCATGCCGTGCTGCTCGGACATGCGGCGGATCCAACGGTCACTCTTGATGCTCATGCTTTGTCCTGGGGGTACGAGGGGGCGCGAGGATTCTAGCAGGGGCCCGGCCTCGGCCGGCGGTCCCTGCCCCGGCCCTTACAGCAGCGACGACAGGATCGGGATCGAAGCCCGCGGGCGCCTGCCCACTTCCTCGATCAGGCGCTGTGCGGCATGGCGGTAGGCCTGGGCCGGCGCCGAATCCGGCTGGGCGACGGTGATCGGGGTGCCTGCATCGCCCTGTTCACGGATGCCGATCTGCAGGGGCAGAGAGCCCAGCAGCGGCACGCCGTACTGCGCGGCCATGCGCTCGCCGCCGCCCTCGCCGAACAGGTGCTCGATGTGCCCGCAACTGCTGCAGGTGTGCACCGCCATGTTCTCGACGATGCCCAGCACCGGCACCTCGACCTTCTCGAACATCTTCAGCGCTTTCTTCGCGTCCAGCGTGGCGATGTCCTGCGGCGTGGTGACGATCACCGCACCGGCCAGCGGAATCTTCTGGGTCAGGGTCAGCTGGATGTCACCGGTGCCCGGCGGCAGGTCGATCAGCAGGAAATCCAGGTCGTCCCACAGGGTGTCGTTGAACAGCTGGGTCATCGCGGAGGTGGCCATCGGGCCCCGCCAGATCATCGGCGTGTCCTCTTCGATCAGGTAGCCGATCGACATGGTGTCCACGCCAAAGGCACGCAACGGCTCGATGCTCTTGTTGTCCGGGCTTTCCGGGCGACCGGACAGGCCCAGCATGGCCGGCACGCTCGGCCCGTAGATGTCCGCATCGAGCACGCCCACGCGCGCACCGAGCTGCTGCAGCGCCACGGCCAGGTTCACCGAGGTGGTGGACTTGCCGACGCCGCCCTTGCCCGAACCGACCGCGATCACGTTGCGGATGCGGGCATGCGGCGTAAGTCCCTTCTGGACCTGGCTGACATGGGGACGGCGGGGAGAACTGTTCACAACGGGCACCGGCGGGGTCAGGGGGATAACCCGACATCATACAAGCTGGATGCAAGCTGACTGAAATTCAGGAATGCGACAGATTCGTGCACAGATTGTTAAGTTCATGTTACGTTCGATGAGCACTGTTTTGAGCTGCGGAGCCGGATATTCCAGCCCGCGCGATGGCGCATGCGCAGTGCCGTTTTTGTTTTTGCTCTCCAATGGAATTACATGAAACACGTCAGCAATACCGCACGTCGCAACACGCTCGCCGTCGCCCTGATGTCCGCTCTGATGGCCGCCGCCCCGGCAATGGCCCAGGACAAGGCGACCAACCTGGACAAGATCACCGTCACCGGTTCGCTGATCCCGCAGACCCAGGTCGAAACCCAGACCCCGGTGATGTCCATCACCGCCGAAGACATCCAGACCCGCGGCTTCAGCAGCGTTGCTGAAGTGCTGCAGCAGTCGTCGCTGACCACCGGCGGCCTGCAGGGTGGACAGACCTCGGGTGCGTTCACCCAGGGCGCCGAAGCCGCCGGCATGTTCGGCCTGAACCCGGGCTACACCAAGTACCTGATCAACGGCCGCCCGATGCTCTCGTATCCGGCGCTGTACAACGGCAGCGAGTCGTTCAACAACATCAGCGGCATTCCGATCGACATCGTCGAGCGCATCGAGGTCCTGCCGGGCGGCCAGTCGTCGCTGTACGGCTCGGACGCGATCGCCGGCGTGGTCAACATCATCCTGAAGGAACGCATGGACGGCGGCACGATGTCGATCCGTGGCGGCACCTACACCGAAGGTGGTGGCAGCAACATCCGCTTCAGCGCCGCCAAGGGCTTCAATGCATTCGACGACCGCTTCCACGCGCTGGTCAACGTGCAGATCGAAAACGGCAGCCCGATCTGGGGCTACCAGCGTGACATCACCAAGCAGAACAACCCGGTCGGTTACACCGCACAGCTGCCGTCGAACGACTTTGCCGTCATCGGCAACGCCGACAACAAGCTGTACATGATGGACCCGACCCGCTGCGCCAACGTCGCAGGCCTGTACGACGGCACCACCACCGTCGGCAAGCGTGCATCGGGCGAATCGTGCGGCTCGGTGTACAGCGCCGGCTACAAGACCCTGAAGAACGGCAAGAACAGCGGCCAGTTCTACTCGTCGATGACCTTCGACGTGAACGACAACTTCCAGCTGTTCGCCGATGTGCTGTACAGCAAGGAGAAGACCGAGTTCACCTCCGGCTCCAGCGCCCTGTGGTGGGGCACCAAGTCGGTGATGGGCGGCTTCTACGACCAGGGCCTGGGCAAGGTCGTGAACCTGCAGCGCGCCTTCGCACCGGAAGAAATCGGCCCGGGCCACTACAACAACATCCTGAACTCCGATGAGAGCCGTTCCTACCAGGTCACCCTGGGCGGCAAGGGCATGGTCGGCGACTGGGACTACAGCGCCAGCTTCACCCGCGGCGAATACCGCCTGGACCAGAACCGCTTCGCGCGCTGGAAGGACAAGATCGAAGGCTTCTTCGGCGACACCGTGCTGGGCCCGCGCCTGGGTACCACCGCTGATGGCTTCGGCATCTACAACCCGGACTACGCCGCGTTCTACTCGCCGATCACCCCTGACCAGTTCGCCAGCTTCACCGGCTATGGCACCCACCGCAGCAAGACCTGGCAGAACCTGGGTCGCGTGCAGGTGACCAACGGTTCGCTGTTCTCCCTGCCGGGCGGCGACGCCGGCCTGGCCGTGGTGCTGGAAGGTGGCAGCGAAGGTTGGGATTACTCGCCCGACCAGGCCTTCGTCGATGGCAACGCCTGGGGCGCCACCGCCGTGGCCGGTGCCGGCCACCGCAGCAACTACGCGGTGACCAGCGAACTGCGCATGCCGGTGTTCGAGTCGCTGACCATCAGCGCCTCGGGCCGCTACGACGCCTTCAAGATCGCCGACAAGACCGTTGACAAGGCCACCTACAGCATCGGCCTGGAATACCGCCCGGTTGAGAGCCTGCTGCTGCGCGGCAAGTACGGCACCGCATTCCGTGCGCCGACCCTGTCCGATGCCTTCCAGGGCATGAGCGGCTCGTTCGCCTCCGGCCAGAACGACTACTACCGCTGCAGCCAGATGGGCTACGCGCTGCGTGACGAAGCCTGCTCGTTCTACAAGACCACCTCGGTGTACAGCGAAAAGTCCGGCAACCCGGACCTGAAGCCGATCACCGCCGACGTGTGGAGCGCGGGCGTGGTGTGGGCCCCGGTGAGCAACTTCTCGCTGTCGGTCGACTACTACAACTGGAAGATCAAGAACGAGGTCAAGACCCTGAGCACCGACCAGCTGCTGCTGGCCGAGTACCAGTGCCGCAACGGCCTGCCGAACAACACCTCGGCCAGCTGCCAGAACGTGACCGACTGGGTGTCCCGCGACGCCGGTGGCAACCTGGCCCGCGTGTACACCCCGAAGCTCAACGTGGCCAGCCAGAACCTGGAAGCGGTGACCGTCGGCGCCAAGTACCAGCAGGACCTGGGCCGCTTCGGTTCGCTGATGTTCTCGGGCAACTACACCAACATGCTGAAGCGTGAAGTGGTGCCGCTGCCGGGCGCACAGAAGCTGGATCTGCTGAGCGATCCGTACAACATGTGGTACTACGACAACTTCGCCAAGGTGCGCGGCGATGTGTCGGTGGGCTGGGCCATCTCCAAGTTCACCACCACCCTGTACGCCAACTACGTCGGCAGCACCCCGAACTACCTGGCCTACACCGGCCGCAGCTATGACTACGTCCACTCCTCCGGCGCCAAGGCCGGCAAGTGGGGCTCGTACACCACCTACAACATGAGCCTGAACTACCAGGCGCAGGACGATCTGACCCTGTCGCTGATGGTCAACAACGTGTTCAACAAGCTGCCGGAAGGCCAGCGCTACAACTACCCGGGCAACGAATCGACCCCGTTCAACGACGGCTTCTACAGCGTCTACGGCCGTCAGATCTCGGCCCAGGTCAAGTACGACTTCTGATCCCGTCGTATTCCGGACTGCGTGTCTGGACCAGGCCCCGCTTCGGCGGGGCCTTTTTTTGTCCGTCGCACAGCACGGCCACATCCCGTTCACGGTTCAGACACGTTTGACATGAACCGAAAAAAATCAATACATATCAATGAGATGAAGGAGAAATGGGCGCTCCTGTCACTGCAAAGCGCGCCCATCACCCACAGCTTCATGACTCCCTCGTGAACGTTTGACAGGCTCGGTTAATGTCGTGTTAATCTCGGGTCATCGGCACGTGAAGCCGGTACCAGCGCCGGGTGGCAGCACGCTGCCGACCCCGGGCAAGGGGCACACGGAGACGCCGACAAGGACCTGTCCCGGTGTACGACGCAATCATTCGATTCAAGGGGATTTCAGATGATCAATCGCAAGTCGCTCAGCAAGCACCCGCTGAGCTTCGCCCTCGCCTCCGCCGTGCTGCTCGCTGCGGCTGCCCCGGCGATCGCACAGGACGCCTCGGGCTCGACGCAGACCACCGAAGAGGCATCCAAGTCCAAGGCCACCAATCTGGATACGGTGACCGTCACCGGCTCGCGCATCAGCCGCGACGTGTTCAACTCG
Source organism: Stenotrophomonas sp. CASM114 (assembly GCF_049384325.1). Taxonomy (NCBI): domain Bacteria; kingdom Pseudomonadati; phylum Pseudomonadota; class Gammaproteobacteria; order Lysobacterales; family Lysobacteraceae; genus Stenotrophomonas; species Stenotrophomonas sp. CASM114. The sequence continues at coordinate 32,829 of NZ_JBMRGJ010000028.1, forward strand.
GTCTCGCCGGTGCAGGTCGTCACCCGTGAAGAAACCACCCTGGCCGGCTTCAACTCGACCACGGCGGCCCTGCAGAGCACCGCGGTCACCGCCGGTGCGGCGCAGATCAACAACGCCTATGGCGGCTACGTCACCGACGGTGGCCCGGGCGCCAACACCCTGGGCCTGCGCGGCCTCGGCCCGACCCGCACCCTGATCCTGCTCAATGGCCGCCGCGTGTCGCCGGCCGGTACCCGCGGCTCGGTGGGCTCGACCGACCTGAACGTGCTGCCGAACTCGATCGTCGACCGCGTCGAAATCCTGAAGGACGGTGCGTCCTCGATCTACGGCTCCGACGCCGTTGCCGGCGTAATCAACATCATCACCAAGAAGAAGGTCGATGGCGTCAGCTTCGAAGCACAGCACAACGCCACCGATGGCGGCGGCGGTGAAGAGCGCCGTTACTCCATCATGTTCGGTGCCACCGGCGAGCGCTCGCACTTCTCCGGCTCCTATGAGTACTACACCCGCAACGAGCTGACCCTGGCCGACCGCAGCTGGGCCGGTGGCTGCCCGACCGACATGTACCGCGACATCGACGCGGGCGACTATTGGGGCAGCGGCGACTTCATCGACCCGCTGACCGGCAAGCCGAAGTGCTGGTCGCTCGATGCCGGCGGCACCACGCTGAACACCATCGGCACCAACACCCGTACCGGTGTTGCGGCCCCGGGCGGCGCCGGCACCCGCTTCAACCGCTGGCGCCCGAATGCGGCCATCACCACCGGCCTGGTGGGCTACGAAGGCGTGGACCTGAACACCCGCGACACCTTCGATCCGGCCATGCGCAACCAGTCGCTGATCTCGCCGACCAAGACCCACACCCTGTACCTGCAGGGTGGCTTCGACCTCAACGCACTGGGCGATGCCGAGCTGTACTACGAGTTCCTGGGCAACAAGCGCAAGTCGACCCAGACCGGCTATCGCCAGCTGACCCTGGACTATGCCGTAGGCAGCCCGCTGATCCCGGCCAACCTGCGTGACAGCGTTGCCGGTGCTCCGACCGACCAGACCAGCGGCAAGAACCTGGGCGTGCGTGCGTTCATCGGTTTCGGCAACGACACCAACAAGCAGAACGTCGACTTCCTGCGCTTCAATGCCGGCCTGCGTGGCCACCTGAGCTCGGAGTGGAACTATGACTTCAACGTCATGCACTCGCGCAGCGACGCCGACTACACCTTCGAGAGCTTCCTGACCAGCCGCCTGCGCCAGAGCCTGGACGTGGTCTCCAACGGTGCCGGTGGCTATGTCTGCCGGGACGGTTCCAACGGCTGCATCGCCGCGCCGGCGCTGAACACCAACACCATCGGTGGCAAGCTGCCGCAGGACTGGAAGGACTGGGTGTTCGTGCCGGTCACCGGCAACACGCTGTACAAGGAAACGACGGTCAACTTCAACGTCAACGGCCCGCTGTTCGACATGCCGTACGGTTCGGCCGGTGGTGCATTCGGCGTCGAGTACCGCAAGGCACGCATCGACGACACCCCGTCGCCGTACTCGATCAATGCCGACCTGTACAACCTGACCAACGCCACTCCGACCCGCGGTTCGGACTCGGTGTTCGAAGCCTACGGCGAACTGGAACTGCCGCTGCTGTCCGGCGTCACCGCTGCCGAGGAACTGACGGTCAACCTGTCCGGCCGCTACACCGACTACAAGTCCTACGGCTCGGATGAGACCTACAAGATCGGCGCGCTGTGGACCCCGGTGAAGTGGCTGTCGTTCCGTGCGTCGTACGGCACCTCCTACCGCGCACCGGCGCTGTTCGAACAGTTCCTGGGCGGCACCACCGGCTTCCTGAGCAGCAGTGCCGACCCCTGCAACGAGTATGGTGATCGCAACCCGAGCTCGCCGCGTTACCAGAACTGCGCATCGCTGGGCCTGGCACCGGACTACCTGGCCACCCAGGGCGTGACCGTGGTCACCCAGGGTGGTGCCGAGGCCGGCCTGGAAGCCGAAACCTCCAAGGCCAAGACCCTGGGCGTGGTGATCCAGCCGGAATTCGGCAGCGGCTTCGGTGACCTGTCCTTCGCCGCCGACTACTTCGACATCGAAGTGAAGAACGGCGTCGACAGCGCGGGCGGCGCGAACATCCTGTCGCGCTGCTACGACAGCGGCAGTGCCGACTTCTCCTCCGGTTCGGGTCTGTGCCGCCTGGTGGCCCGCAACCCGGTCAACAACCAACTGGTGGTGACCAACGGCTTCATCAACCTGTCCACCGACAAGGTCCGTGGCCTGGACTTCACCACCCGCTATGTCCGCGAAATCGGCCCGGGCACCCTGCGCACCACGCTGCAGTTCACCCACTACCTGGAACAGGCCAGCAAGGTCTTCTCCGACGATCCGCTGGTGGACTACAACGGCATGCTGTCGCGTCCGGAAAACACCGCCTCGCTGGACCTGAGCTACAAGTGGAAGAACTGGCAGGTGCGTTACGGCCTGGACTGGATCGACAAGATGGACAGCTACGCGTACTACGAGGAGCGCAACCCGGGTGACTTCGATCCGGCCACCTCGGCGTACAAGCTGTACACCCCGAACTACTTCCTGCAGGCCATCTCGGTGAAGTATGAAGCGGACAAGTGGTCGGTCACCGGTGGCGTGCGCAACTTCGCCGACCGCAAGCCGCCGACCATCTCCCAGGGTATCTACAACACCGTCGGCAACGCGCTGCTGTACAGCGGCTTCGACTACTTCGGTCGCAGCTACTTCCTGAACATCACGCGTTCGTTCTGATCCTGCTCCCTGCAACCGCCGCCCTTCGGGGCGGCGGTTCCATTTCAGGCACCGGATTCTCCGCAGGCCGGTGCCAACGCATTCCGAGGTTGCAATGAAGCGAGCCCTGCTGCTGGCGGCCCTGGCCAGCCTTTCACCGTTGCTGCACGCCAAGCCTGTGGCGCCCACCATCGAACAGATGGCCGCCTTCCCGGCCATCTCCAGCCTGTCGTTGTCACCAGACGGAAAACACATCGCCGGCCTTCGCGCCGATGGCGAGGAGCGCGTGATCGTGGTTTGGCGGACCGATGCACTGGACAAGCCACCAACGGTGATCGGCGCCAACCGCATGAAGTTCCAGAGCGTGTCGTTCATCAAGAACGGACAGCTGGCCGTCGTGCTGTGGCAACCCTACGACCTGCGCGCCGACCGGGTGACCAAGACCTTCGTCAGCAAGTTCTTCATCACCGACATCGAAGGCAAGCAGTGGAAGGAGCCGATCACGCCGCCGCGCGCCTCCAGTCGCAATGAAGAGCTCGAGCAGGCACTGGCCAACGCCACGGTGCTCGACACCCTGCCCAACGATCCCGACCACATCCTGGTGGTCAACGGTTCGGGCAGCAGTTCCGGTGACGTCTACAAGGTCGACCTGCGCAACTTCACCTCCCAGCGCATCCAGAAGACCGAAGAGCGCGTGGCGGGCTATATCACCGACCTGGACAGTGAACTGCGGGCACGCCTGCGGCAGGACGTCGACGGTACCGGCGCCTACGTCGCCACCGAGTTCCGCTCGCCTGCCAACGGTGCCTGGGAGGAGCATTTCCGCTCCTACGTGAAGAACCGCGACGTCAACCAGGTGATCGGCTTTGCCGATGATCCGAACATCGCGTTCGTACTCAGCAATGTCGGCCGCGACAAATCAATCGTCTACGAGTACGACATCACGGCCCGCAAGCAGAAGGAAGTGCTGTTCGAGCACAAACTGTTCAACGCCGGCTCGATGCTGATCAACCGCCACCGGAGCGGTGCGGTACCCTTCGGCGAGATCATGGGAATCGGCTACGCCGGTCCGCGCGGCGACGACATCCAGTGGACCTCTCCGCGCATGAAGGCCCTGGACCAGGGGCTGCGCCAGGCGCTTGGCATCCGCCAGGAGCCGCTGGCGATGGTCGATACCGCGAACGGCCAGCGCTACACCGCCAACTACGATACAGGCCTGAGCTACCGCATCGTCGACTACACCGCCGATCTTTCCGATGTGCTGGTGGCTACCTCCGGCCCTTCCAACCCGCCCGAGTATCACCTGCTGCACGACGGCAAGCTGACCCTGCTGGCCAAGACCTATCCGCAGATCCAGCCAGCCGCGCTGGGCACCACCCGGCTGGTCTACTACAAGGCACGCGACGGGCTGGACATTCCGGCATTCCTGACCACGCCCAGCACCGAGCTGTGCGGTGCCGGCCCGTGGAAAGCCGTGGTGCATCCGCACGGCGGCCCGTGGGCACGCGATGGCATGGACTTCGACGGCTCGATGTGGGTACCGCTGATGGCATCACGCTGCATGGCGGTCCTGCGCCCGCAGTTCCGCGGCTCGGCCGACTGGGGCCGCAAGCTGTGGATGGCCGGTGATGCCGAATGGGGCCAGAAGATGCAGGACGACAAGGACGATGGCGCGCAGTGGATGATCGACCAGAAGATCGCCCAGCCCGGCCACATCGCCATGTTCGGCTTCTCCTATGGCGGCTACTCGGCGTTCGCGGCTTCGGTGCGTCCCAATGGCCTGTACAAGTGCGCCATCGCCGGTGCCGGCGTTTCGGACATCAAGAAGATCTGGTCGCGCTTCTATACCAACCCGTTCTTCCGCCAGGCCCAGGCGCCGACCGTGGCCGGCCTCAACCCGGTCGACAAGGCCGGTGAAATGAAGATTCCATTGATGGTCTACCACGGTGACCGCGACCGCACGGTGCCGATCGAGCAGTCGGAGTGGTTCGTGAACAAGGCCAGGGGTTCGGGGCAGCCGGTCGAGTTCCACGCCATCGCCGACTACGCGCATGGTCCCGCCTGGACCCGCGCGATCATGGGTGACCAGCTCAGGCTGATCGACGACTACCTGGGCAAGGGCTGCGGCGGCGGCGGCCTGTAAGCCGCACCGCTTCCTGCAAGGGCGCCCACGGGGCGCCCTTGCACGTTCTGGCCCTTGCGCCCGGACATGACCTTCGACACCCTTGCAGGCCAGGCCGGCGGCGTATCGTTCGGCCCACGGCCGTACCTGCGGCTTCTCCCTGACTCACTCGGCCTGGAGGCCAAGAATAGTGATGACGCGCACTCCCAAGATCGTCCTGCTCAGCCTGGCCGTGTCGGCCGTGCTGGCCGGCTGCGGCAAGAACGAAACCCCGGCCAAGGATGCCGCGACCCCCGCCCCGGCCACCGCCGAAGCCACCACCTACAAGCTGGACGACAGCAAGCTGCCGGCCTACAACGCCTTCCAGCCGAGCGACCTGGACACCACCAAGGACGCGTGCACCGCCTTCGGCGACTACGTCAACAGCAAGTGGCTGGCCGCCAATGAAATCCCGGGCGACCGCACCAGCTGGGGCGCGTTCACCATCCTCGACGAGCGTTCGGTGGCCGTGCAGCACCAGCTGGCCGAACAGGTTGCGCAGGTCAAGAACCCGAACCACATCGAGAAGATCGTCGGCGACCTGTGGGCCACCGGCATGGACGAAGCCAAGATCAACGCCCAGGGCATCGAGCCGCTGAAGGCCGACCTGGCTGCGATCGACGGCCTGCAGGACAAGGCGGCCATCGCCAACTACCTGCGCACCAGCGCCGCCAAGGGTGACAACCTCCTGTTCGGCTTCGGCGCTGAAGCCGACTTCAAGAACTCCGGGGTGAACATGGCCTATGCCAGCCAGGGCGGCCTGGGCCTGCCGGATACCACCTACTACACCGATGCCAAGAACGCCGACAAGCTGAAGGCCTATCAGGCGCATGTCGCCAAGGTGCTGGAGCTGTCCGGCGTGGCCGCGGCCGATGCAGCCAAGCAGGCCGAGGACGTGGTCAAGTTCGAAACCCGCCTGGCCAAGGCCTCCAAGTCGCGCGTGGAGCTGTCGCGCAACGTCGAGCTGTACTACAACCCGGTCACCCTGGCCGACGCCGACAAGCTGACCCCGAACTTCAGCTGGACCGAGTTCTTCAAGTCGCAGGGCGTGGCCGCGCCGGAGAAGTTCTCGCTGGCCATGCCGGCCTTCCATGAGGAAGTGAGCAAGTCGCTGGCCGACACCGATCCGTCGGTGTGGCGCGCCTACCTGCGCTTCCACACCGTGGACAGCGCCTCGCCGTACCTGGCCGATGCCTTCGTGCAGGAGAACTACGAGTTCTACGGCAAGACCCTCAACGGCCAGAAGGAGCAGAAGCCGCGCTGGAAGCGTGTGCTGGGCACCATCGAAAACGATGCCGGTGAAGCCTTCGGCCAGCTGTACGTGAAGGTTGCCTTCTCGCCGGAAGCCAAGGCGAAGATGGAAGAACTGGTGAAGAACCTGGCCGCCTCGCTGAAGGACCGCATCCAGGGCCTGAGCTGGATGAGCGAGGAAACCAAGGCCAAGGCCATCGCCAAGTGGGAAACCTTCACCCCGAAGATCGGTTACCCGGACAAGTGGCGCGACTGGTCGGGCCTGCAGACCCAGCGCGACAGCTACCTGGGCAACGTGCGCGCGGCCAACGAGTTCAACTACAAGTTCAACCTGTCCAAGATCGGCAAGCCGGTGGACAAGACCGAGTGGGGCATGACCCCGCAGACCGTCAACGCCTACTACAACCCGCTGCAGAACGAGATCGTGTTCCCGGCCGCCATCCTGCAGCCGCCGTTCTTCGATCCGAAGGCCGACGACGCGCTGAACTACGGCGGCATCGGTGCGGTGATCGGCCATGAGATGACCCACGGTTACGACGACCAGGGCGCACGCTTCGGGCCGACCGGCAACATGGAAGACTGGTGGACCCCGGCCGACAAGAAGAACTTCGAAGGCCTCACCGGCAAGCTGGTCAAGCAGTTCGACCAGTACAAGGTCGACGGCCAGGCAGTGAACGGCCACCTGACCCTGGGCGAGAACATCGCCGACCTGGGCGGCCTGGCCACCGCCTACGACGCCCTGCAGAAGGCGACCGCCGGCAAGGAAGATGCGAAGGTCGACGGCTTCACCCGCGACCAGCGCTTCTTCTTCAACTGGGCCACCGTGTGGCGCACCAAGTACACCCCGGAAAACGCCAAGGTCCGCCTGGCCACCGACCCGCACGCCCCGGCGCAGTTCCGTGCCATGGGTGCGCCGTCGAACCTGCCGACCTTCGCTGCCGCGTTCCAGTGCAAGGCCGGTTCGCCGATGGCCCGCACCGGCGAGCAGCAGGTGGTGATCTGGTAAGCCACGGCTGACGCTGCGGCAGACCTGCAAAGGCCCGGGAATCCCGGGCCTTTGTTTTTCACAGCGCCCGTCATCCACGCATGGCTCAGGCCGTTGGTCGATGCCGACCCTGGTCGGCGCACGGCCCGGCGGCGCCACCGTGACGCGTGCATGCCGCGCCCATGCACGGCTTGCTATAGTGCGCGCGCCCTCAATCCATCACGGATTCGTTCCACATGCCCAATTTCCGTCCGCTTGCCATCGCCCTGGGCATCAGCCTGGCGACGCTGGTCCCGACCCACGATGCGTTCGCCGCCAAGAAGAAGGCCGCGCGCGCCCCGGCCGTCAGCGCCCAGTGCAGCGACTTCTACGACGCCACCAACGCAGGCTGGCTGAAGGCCAACCCGGTGCCGCAGACCGGTGCCACCACCGCGCTCGGCCAGCTGGTCGAGCGCAGCCGCCAGCAGCAGCGTGAACTGCTCGACGCCGCGATGAAGTCGCCGCAGGGCAACGTGCAGAAGCTGCTGGGCGACTTCTGGGCCAGCGGCCTGGACGAAGCCGCCGTGGAAGCGGACGGCTCCAACCCGATCGCGCCGCTGCTGACCCGCATCAACGCCATCAAGAAGGCCAAGGATGTGCCGGCCTCGATCGCCGCGCTGCACCAGGTGGGCATCCCGGTGGCCTTCAACTTCGGCCCGGACGTCGACCTGAAGGCACTGGACCGCCACATCGGTTACTTCATGCAGGGCGGCATGGGCCTGCCGGACCCGGCGTTCTATACCCGCACCGACGCCGATACCGTGGCGCTGATGGGGCGCTACCGCAACTACGTCAAGCAGATCCTGGCGCTGACCGGCACCCCGGCGGCCAGGCTCGATGCCGAATCGCAGGCGGTGATCGCGCTGGAGACCGAGCTGGCGCGCAATGCGCAGTCGCTGGCCGGCATCAACAACCCGTTCAACAACTACGCGCCGATCTCCACCAAGGAGCTCAACAGCCGTTACCGCAACCTGCAGCTGGACGCGTTCCTGAAGGCACAGGGCGTGGACGACGACCTGGTCTCGCTGGCCGACCCGGGCCTGTTCAAGCAGCTCGATGGCATGGTCACCAAGCTCAAGCCGGACCAGTGGAAGGCCTACCTGCGCTGGCGCGTGGGCGACTCGATGGCACCGTACCTGTCCAAGGCCTACCGCGACGCGGAGTTTGAATTCCGTGGCCGCGTGCTGCGTGGCGAAACGCTGCCGCCGCAGCGCTGGGAAGACGTGCTGGAGGCGATCAACGTGGCCGCCGGCCCGATGGTCGGCCGCGAATATGCGGCCCGTTACCTGTCGGCCGAAGACCGTCGCCAGGCGGCGTGGATCGTCGACAAGCTGCGCGAAGTGCAGATCGAGGCGGTCAAGAACAACAGCTGGATGAGCGCCGAAGCCAAGACCGAAGCGCAGGCCAAGCTGGCTGCGCTGAAGATCGAGATCGGCACCCCGTTGCGCGACCTCGACTACAGCGTGCAGCCGATGGGCCGCGGTTCGTTCGGCGGCAACATGCTGATCGCGTCGACCTGGCGCCACCGCGAGGAAATGAAGCGCATCGGCAAGGGCAACGCCGACCGCCGCTGGGACGTGCTGCCGCAGCAGCCGTCGCTGGCCTACGACCTGGCACAGAACCGCCTGATCGTTACCGCGGCGATCCTGCAGGGCCCGGTGTTCAATGCCAAGGCCGACGCCGCCGACAAGTTCGGCAGCTTCGGTGGCCTGGTCGGCCATGAGCTGACCCGTGCGATCGACGCCAAGGGTGCACTGGTCGACGCCAAGGGCGAACTGCGCAGCTGGTGGACCCCGGCCGACAAGACCGCCTGGACCCTGCTTGGCAACCGCGTGGCCGCGCAGTACAGCGCCTACGATTTCCCGGGCGTGAAGGGTGCCAAGGTCAACGGCACGCTCACCCAGGAAGAGAACCTGGCCGACATCGCCGGTCTGGAACTGGCCTGGGCGGCCTATACCGCGCAGGAGCCGAAGGCCAAGCCGGCACAGCAGCAGGGCTTCTTCCGCGCCTGGTCGGCGTTGTGGGCACAGCAGCTGTCGCCGAACGAGGCCGTGCGCCGCCTGACCGCCGACATCCGCGCGCCGGGCCTGTGGCGCAGCAACGGCACGCTGGCCAACCTGCCGGCATTCGGTGCCACCTTCAGCTGCAAGGCCGGCCAGCCGATGCAGCGCAGCGAAGCCGACCAGATCAAGGTCTGGCGCTGAGCCACGCGCACTACCCGTAGTACAGGGGGCGCCTTCGGGCGCCCTTTTTTGCGGGTGCAGCACGATCCCGGGTTAACACCGCGCGTGCTATCGCTGCGGCTTCGTCCATCGCGGAGCCCCGACATGGCACACAAGAACACGATCTGCCTCTGGTACGACAACGGCGCGCTCGAGGCCGCCACCTTCTACGCCAGCATCCTGCCCGACAGCGCGGTGATCGCCGTGCATCACGCCCCCGGCGACTTTCCGGATGGCAAGGAAGGCAACGTGCTGACGGTCGAGTTCACGGTCTGCGGCATTCCCTGCGTCGGCCTCAACGGCGGCACCGCGTTCAAGCACAGCGAAGCGTTTTCCTTCCAGATCCAGACCGAGGACCAGGCCGAGACCGACCGCCTGTGGGATGCGATCGTCGGCAACGGTGGACAGGAGAGCCAATGCGGCTGGTGCAAGGATCGCTGGGGCATCTCCTGGCAGATCAGCCCGCGCATGTTGATCGAAGCCGTGACCAGCAAGGACAAGGCATTGGCCAAGCGCGCCTTCAACGCGATGATGCCGATGAAGAAGATCGACATCGCCACCATCGAAGCGGCAATCAAAAAAGGGGACGGAGGGGATTAAGTCGTTTCTCCCCATGCCCCGTGTGCAGATGCAGATTGCGACTTAATCCCCTCCGTCCCCTTTTTGCGAGGTGTTGATGTCCTGGGATGCGATCGTCGTTGGTGGCGGCCACAACGGCCTGGTCTGCGCGGCCTATCTGGCGCGCGCTGGAAAGAAGGTGCTGGTGCTGGAACGTCGTGGCGTTCTCGGCGGTGCCGCAGTCACCGAGGAATTCCATCCCGGCTTCCGCAACTCGGTGGCGTCGTACACGGTGTCCCTGCTGCAGCCGAAGGTGATCGACGACCTGCAACTGCATGCGCATGGGCTGCGCATCATCAATCGCCCGGTCAACAACTTCCTGCCGATGGAGGATGGTCGTTACCTGCTGTCGGCACCGGGCCGCACCCAGGCAGAGGTCGCGAAGTTCTCCGAGCGGGATGCGCAGCGGCTTCCCGAATACGAAGCGCGCCTGGAGATCTTCGCCGATGTGCTGCGCGCGTGGGCCCTGCGCGCGCCACCGGATGCCGGCGTTGCGGGTGGTTGGCGGGCGTTGCCTGCGCTGTGGCAGATGGGTCGTCTTGGTCGTGAACTGGCCACGCTGGATGCCTCGCTGCGGCAGGAGCTGCTGGACCTGTTCACGCTGTCGGCAGCCGAGTATCTGGAACGCTGGTTCGAAAGCGAACCGATCAAGGCGCTGTTCGGCTTCGATGGCATCGTCGGCAACTACGCAAGCCCCTATACACCGGGCAGTGCCTACGTACTGCTGCACCACGTATTCGGCCAGTGCAATGGCGTGAAGGGTGCGTGGGGCCATGCGATCGGCGGCATGGGCGCGATCAGCCAGGCGATTGCAGCCTCGGCACGCGAGGCCGGGGCGGAACTGCGCGTGGAGGCCGGCGTGCAGCGCGTGCGAATCGAACAGGGCCGCGCGGTGGGCGTCGAACTGGCCAACGGCGAGATCCTGCGCGCACGCACGGTGGTCGCCAACGTCAATCCGAAACTGCTGTACGAACAATTGCTGGAACCGGCACAGGTACCCAACGCGACACGCGAACGCATGGCGAACTGGCGCTGCGGTTCCGGCACGTTCCGGATGAACGTGGCGCTGTCGCGGCTGCCGGAGTTCCGCGCCCTGCCCGGGCCCGGCGATCACCTCAGCGCCGGCATCATCGTGGCACCCAGCCTGGATTACATGGACCGCGCCTGGCTGGATGCGCGCCGCGACGGTTGGGCGCGCGAACCGATCGTGGAAATGCTGATTCCGAGCACGCTGGACGATTCGCTGGCGCCGCCCGGGCAGCACGTGGCCAGCCTGTTCTGCCAGCATGTGGCGCCGGTGTTGCCTGAAGGCCGCCATTGGGACGATCACCGGGAGACCGTGGCCGACCTGATGATCGCCACCGTCGAACGGCATGCGCCCGGCTTCACCGCCAGCGTGCTCGGTCGGCAGGTGCTGTCGCCGCTGGATCTGGAACGCACCTTCGGCCTGGTCGGCGGCGACATCTTCCACGGCGCACTGAGCGCCAACCAGCTGTTCTCGGCACGGCCGATGGTCGGCCAGGCCGGCTATCGTGGCGCCCTGCCCGGGCTGTACCTGTGCGGTTCGGGCACACACCCCGGCGGTGGCGTCACCGGTGCACCGGGGCACAACGCGGCGCAGGTGGTGTTGCAGGATCTGTAGAGGCGTGCCCACCAACGGTCGGCACCTGCAGCGTCAAATGATCCCATTCAAAGCGTGCCAACCAGGGTTGGCACCTGCCCGCGTGGGAGAAGGCGTGCCGACCAACGGTCGGCACCTGCAGCGTCAAATGATCCTTCGGATCATTTGACGCTGCGCAGATGGTTCGGGCGCTTCGGTGGGCCGGGCGGGCGGCGCTTGAACGGCGGCTGCCCGCGCCAGTAGCGGATCAGCAACCAGCCGAACAGCATGCCGCCGAGGTGCGCGAAGTGGGCCACGCCCGGCTGCCAGCCGGTCATGCCCAGCACCAGCTCGCCCACACCGAACAGGATCACGAAAGTGCGCGCCTTCATCGGGATCGGCGGGAACAGCAGCATCACCCGCTGGTTCGGGAACAGCATGCCGTAGGCCAGCAGCAGGCCGAACACGCCGCCGGAGGCGCCCAGCACCGTGGCAGGGTTTTCCAGCAGCGTACCCACCAGCAGCTGGCAGACACCGGCACCGGCCACGCACACCAGGTAGTACAGCAGGAAGCGCTTCTCGCCCCAGGTCTGCTCCAGCGGCGCGCCGAACATGAAGACCGCGAGCATGTTGAAGAACAGATGGCCGAAGCTGCCATGCAGGAAACCGTAAGTCAGCAGCTGCCAAGGCTGGAAGTTGCCCCCCGGCGAGAACGCGTCGAAGCCCTGCTGCAACGGTTGCAGCATGAACGGCTCGAAGGTCTGCATGCCGAGCAGGAACGGCTGCTGCAGCAGGAACAGGATCGCGTTGGCGATCAGCAGGGCCTTGGTGACGGTTGGCAGTCGCGGGAACATGGGAGCACCGGCATGGAACGGCCTCCATCATAGCCGCAGCATCGTGTCTTGTTGGCGACCCGCAGGTCCGGCCTGTTCAGTCGCCAGCGGTGCTCAGCCCGGGCCCCACACCGCTGCGTCCAGCGCCGCCGCCGGATCGGTCGCCGGCATCCGCACCCGGCCGTTCTCCACCCGCACACCCTCGGCGCGCAACCGTTGTGACTGCTCGCGCCAGCCGGCCGACCCTTCTTCCATGGCAATGCGCCCGTCCGAGCGCAGCACGCGGTGCCAGGGCAGGTCCGGGTCGTCGTTCTGGCCCAGGATGCGTGCGGTCAGGCGTGCACGCCCGGGCAGGCCCGCGCGCATCGCCACCTGGCCGTAGCCCATCACCTGCCCCGCCGGGATTGCGCGGATCACCGCCAGGATGCGCGCACGCGCCTGCTCCGGCGTCAGCGCCGCAGGCGGGTCACCAGCAGAACGCCGATCAGCACCAGCACGGTGCCGGCGATCTGCGCCGGCCCCATCGGTTCGTCGAGCAGCCATAGGCTCATCACGATGGTGGAAACAGGGCCCAGCATACCGACCTGCGCGGCCAGCGACGAACCCACGCGCTGCACCGCCAGCATGATCGCCAGCACCGGCAGCACCGTGCACACGGTGGCATTGACCAACGACAGCCACTGCACCGGCGCCGGTGCCTGCCACAGCAGCGGCAGCGGATGGGTCACCGCGAAATGCAGCAGCACCAGCACGCTGGCCACGCAGCTGGCATAGGCGGTCAGCCGCACCGCACCGATGCGCGCGACCACCTGCCCACTGCCGAACAGGTACAGCGCATAGCTGAGGGCACTGCCCAGCACCAGCAGGCTGCCGACGATGATCTGCCCACCCTCGCGCTGCAGATCGTGGCCGAAGGCCAGCAGCACGCCGAGGTAGCTCAGCACCAGCGCACCGATCTGCCAGCGGCCCGGCCGCTGGCGCGCCAGCAGCACGTTGATCAGCAGTACCAGGGTCGGGTTCAAGTACAGGATCAGCCGCTCCAGGGTCACGCTGATGTACTGCAGTCCCTGGAAGTCGAGCAGGCTGGACAGGTAGTAGCCGGTGAAACCCAGCCACAGCACGCGGGCACGGTCGGCCCAGGACAACGGCTCGGCCCGGCGCGCGGCCCACAGTGCCATCAGTACGAACAGGGGCAGCGCCATCAGCATGCGCAGGGCGAGCAGCGTGGTGGCATCGACGCCGTGGCGCAGGCCGAGCTTGACGATGATCGCCTTGCCCGACGCGGCGATGGCGCCGATCGCGGCCAGGCCGATGCCGCCCAGCGCAATGCGTGGGGAAGCAGTGGCGATGCGGGAAGCGGGAGTGGACATCAGGACGACGGCGGGCCGCGCAGAGCGGCCCGGTAAGGCGTGGGGGACGCTCATTGTCGCATGGGGGCGCCCGCTGCCCTGTAGAGCCGAGCCTGCGCTCGGCGTCGCCAGGCCGGGGCGAAAGGCTGCCGAGCAGGGCTCGGCCCCACAACATCCCGGCTCAGCGCATCAGCACCACTTCTTCGGCCGAGGTCGGGTGGATCGCCACGGTGTCGTCGAACTGGGCCTTGGTCGCGCCCATCTTCACCGCCACCGCAAAGCCCTGCAGGATCTCGTCGGCCGCTTCGCCCAGCAGGTGGATGCCTACCACGCGTTCTTCCGGACCGGCACAGACCATCTTGAACAGGCTGCGCTGGGTACCATTGGCCAGCGCCTGCAGCATCGGGCGGAAGCGGCTGTGGTAGACGCTCACCTGGTCGAAACGCCGGCGCGCTTCTTCCTCGCTCATGCCCACCGCGCCCAGCGGCGGATGCGAGAACACCACGCTGGCCACGTTCTCGTAATCCATTTTGGACTGCGGGCGCCCCCCGAACAGGCGGTCCATCAGCCGCCGCGAAGCGGCCACCGCCACCGGGGTCAGGCCGACCTTGCCGGCGATGTCACCGACCGCGTGCACGCTCGGCACGCGGGTGGTCTGCCACTCGTCCACCTGCACCTGCTCGTGCTCGCCGATGTCGATGCCGAGCGCTTCCAGACCCAGGCCACGGCTGTTGCCCCGGCGGCCGGCAGCGAAGAACACCGCATCGAACACACTGTCGATCGGGCCGTCATGGCCGAACGCCCGCACGCGCTCGCCATCGCGCTGCAGTTCGCGCAGGCGATAGTCGAAATGGATCCGCACGCCCTGCTGTTTCAGGTTCTCGGCCAGCTGATCGGTCAGCTCGTAATCGAAGCGCTCCAGCAGGCGCTTGCCGCGCACCAGCAGGCTCACGCGGCTGCCGAGCGCCTGCAGCAGGCCAGCCAGCTCCACCGCGATGTAACCACCACCGATGATCGCCACCTCGGCCGGCGCCGCACGCAGGTCGAAGAAATCGTCGGAGACCAGGCCCAGCTCCGCGCCGGGAATATCCGGACGCAGTGGATGCGCGCCAGTGGCGATCAGGATGTGTTCGGCGCTGTAGCGCACGCCATCACTGCAGGCCACGGTGTGCGCATCAAGCAGATGGCCACGTGCCGGAATGCGCACCACGCCGGTTTCGTCCAGGCGCTTGTGGTAGCTGGTGTGGATGTTGCTGATGTAGGCCTGGCGATGGATCACCAGTTCCTTCCACGACAGCGCCGGGCGTGCCTCGACATCGAAGCCCATCGCATTGGCCAGGCCGATGCGCTCGTGCAGGTCGGCCGCCAGCCACATCGCCTTCTTCGGCACGCAGCCGACATTGACACAGGTTCCGCCCAGTTCGCCGGGTTCCAGCATTGCCACGCGCTTGCCGTGCTGCGCGGCGCGGATCGCGCCGGCCAGGCCGGCGGAGCCGCCGCCAAGGACGATCAGATCGTAATCATAGGATGCAGTGCTCATCGGAATCGCTCGGGTCGGTAAGGGGCAGGATCGATCGCTGGCGTGTGGCCGCAGACGAGATCGGCGATCCGCTGGCCGATGCCGGCGCTCATGCTGACGCCGAGCATGCCATGCCCCGCTGCAGGCCAGACGTGAGGATGCGCGGGCGCGCGGCCGATCGGCACAGCGCGTGCGCGCTCATCGCTCACCCCTGCTTCGTCCTGCGCCGCATCGGTGGCCACTGCCGGTAGGTCATTGCACGCCACAGCCATTCCATCGGACCAAAGCGGAAGCGCGCCAGCCACGCGTGCGAAACAGCCACCTGCACGGCAAACAACAGCAGCGCGAACAGCAGCTGCACGCTGCGCGGCATCATCTCGAACCTGCCCAGGCCGTAGTGGTAGAAGGTCCAGGTACACAGCAGCGACTGGCCAAGATAGTGGGTCAACGCCATGCGCCCCACCGGCGCCAGCCACGCCAGCCGCGTGCGCCAGTGCACGATCCACGCCAGGTAGCCCAGGCACATCGGCAGCCCGCCAACCGTGACCAGGGCCATCGCCGCGGTCACCGGCAGGTTGTAGGCGCCGGGTGCAAGGTAGGGTTTCCAGGCAACCCCCAGCAGCGTGACCAGCAGCCCCAGCGGCAGTGCGATCCAGCGCAGCGACGCGTACAGCCGCGGGAAGCGCTCCGGCGTCGCCAGCGCGCCACTGCCGGCGAACCAGCTGCCGAGCAGGAACATGCCCAGCACTTCCGGGCCGCTGATCAGCAACGCGCCCATCGAGGTGCCGAACTCGCTCAGGCGCTGCACAGTGGCCTGCGCCCAGCTGCCCTGCCCGTACACCTGCCGCTGCAGGTCGATGCTCTGCTGCGCCTCGGCAAGCATGCCCTGCACCTCTTCGGCCGACGCCATCGACACCATCGCACCCACCAGCAGCATCATCGCTACACCGCCGAGGTAGACGATCACGCCCATCCACGGCAGCCAGCTGCGCGGCGCCTCGCGGCAGGCCAGCAAGGGCAACGAGACCAGCGCATACATCACCAGGATGTCGCCGGACCAGACCAGCAGTGCATGGCACAGGCCGATCAGCAGCAGGCCGGCGCTGCGGCGCAGGTAGAACGGGGTGAAGTCGCGCCCGGCCACCTCGGCGCGTTGTGCCATCACCGCAAAGCCGGCACCGAACAGCAGCGAGAACAGGGTGAAGAACTTGCCCTGCACGAACACATAGACGAAGGCGTCGGCCCAGTAATCGATGCCCCGCCAGTGCACGTCAATGCCGGTGAAGGCCAGGTCCAGCGGGCCGCTGAAAGCCTCGATGTTCATCAGCAGGATGCCCAGCAGCGCAGCACCACGCAGCACGTCCAGCACGGCGATGCGTTCGCCGGAAGCCACCGGCTGCAGGGAAGGAGAAGCGGCGTTCACGGGGCGTCCGTCAGGCAGGTCCGCCATTATGCCGCCGGCCCGTGCACCATGGATGGCCGCGGCGTGTTCCAGAAACGCAACGGCCCGCCGAAGCGGGCCATTGCTGCCATCACGATCGCGCTGCGATCAGTGCTGGTGACCGCCGTCGCCGTGGACGTGGCCGTGGTCCAGCTCTTCCTTGCCGGCTTCGCGCACGTCGACGATTTCGACGTCGAAGTGCAGGTCCTTGCCAGCCATCGGGTGGTTCAGGTCAACGTCGACGACGCTCATGCCGACCTTCTGCACGGTCACCGCACGCGGGCCGAAGTTGGTCTGCAGCACGACCTGCTGGCCCGGCGCCAGCTTGGTATTGCCGAAGTGCTTCTTCGGCACGCGCTGGGACAGGCCCTCACGACGCTCGCCGTAGGCATCGGCCGCCTTGACGTCGACGTTGAAGGTCGCGCCGGCTTCCTTGTCCATCATGGCGTTTTCCAGGCCCGGGATGATGTTGCCGTGACCGATCAGGATCGCCAGCGGCTCGCCGCGGTCCTTGGACGATTCGATCGGCTCCTGGCCGACTTCGGAAACGGTGTAGTGGAAGCGGACAACGCGGTCTTTTTCGATCTTCATGCGCAACTCTGTCTGGATCTGCCGGAGGCAGGCGGGTTGGGGCGGGTTGTCGCCCGGCGGGGACGCCGCCATCATGACGGCCAATCCAAGGTGGCGCATTATCCGGAGATCATGCACATCACGCCAGTTTCGTCCGGCCAGCGCCGGTTTCTCGCCCCGGCCCTGCTGCTGGCCCTGCCCCTGTTGATGACCGCCTGTGGCGGTGGCAAGGCCACCCGCCCGGCCCCGCCCCCGCCCACGGCGAACTGGCCAAAGACCGTGCCGGACAACCCCGAGGCTGCCAACTCGGTGCTGATGCGCGCCATCAGCCTGGTCGGCACGCCCTACCGCTATGGCGGCAACACCCCGGATTCGGGCTTCGACTGCAGCGGCCTGGTCGCTTATGTCTATCGCGAGATGCTGGACCTGCGGCTGCCGCGCACCTCCCGCGACCTGGCGGCGGTGCAGGGCCCGAAGATCGACCCGCAGCGCCTGGCCACCGGCGACCTGGTGTTCTTCGGCAGCCGCGGCAGCGTCACCCACGTCGGTATTTATGTAGGTGAAGGGCGCTTCGTGCATGCGCCGAGCACCGGCGGCACCGTGCGCCTGGACTCGCTCAGCGGTCCCTACTGGAAGGACCACTACACAGGGGCGAAACGCGTCCTTCGCTAAAATGAACAGGCGATATATTCAAAACTGTGACGAACATCACTGTGTAACTAACGAATTACTAACGGAATTTTTAACTTATCCGCGCTTTTACAGGGCATGATGCCCCATCGTTTTTTTCCTGTGACCGACGCGTGACGACTGACGACCTGAAAAGCGAAGGCCAGACTTCCGTATCTTCACGTAGTGCCCGCCCGCTGTTGCTTGGCCTGGCACTGTGTCTGACCAGCCTTCCGGCCTGGTCGCAGACTGCTCCGAACCGTTCCGATGTGACCCCGGCCCCGGTGGCCGAGAGCACCGCCCGACCGGCCGCCAAGGCCGAGGCTGCCGCTCCGCAGCGCAGCCGCGTCGATGCCGCCGCCAGTGCCACGCTGGCCGCCCTGCTGCCGCACCTGGCCGCCAACGACACCATTCCGCTGATGGACCGCTCGGCCGTGGTGGCCGGCGACCTCAGCCGCCTGCTCGCCAACTACGACACCAGCAGCGCCGCCAATGGCAGCGTCGTCGGCACCGCCGCCGACAACGGCAAGGTGCAGTCGCTGCTGCGCCGCGCGATGACCCTGCTGGGCACCCCGTACCGTTGGGGTGGCAGCAACCCGGACAGCGGTTTCGACTGCAGCGGCCTGGTCGGTTATGTGTTCCGTTCGGCCCTGGGCATCGAACTTCCGCGCGTCTCGCGCGAGATGGCCCACGATGACAATGCCGAACTGATCAACGACCGCACCGCGCTGGCCGCGGGTGATCTGGTGTTCTTCGGCCGCAAGGGCCGCGTCGACCACGTCGGCATCTATGTCGGCGATGGCCGTTTCCTGCATGCGCCGAGCTCGGGCAAGGACGTCCGCGTGGACACCCTGCTCAGTGGCTACTGGGGCAACAAGTTCATGCAGGCCCGCCGGGTCGACCTCTGACCGGCTGGCGTCACAGCGCCGCCTGATACGCAAAGCAAAGCCGCTGCCCTGCAGCGGCTTTTTTGTTGGGCCCGCGTAATGGTGGGTAGCTGCCGACCTTGGTCGGCACCGCCTCCATTCACGCATGGCGTGGATCTACCACGGCCGGCAGCGCGTCAGCCATCTCCCAAACGAAAGGCCCGCCGGTCAGGGCGGGCCTTTCATCTCCACGCAACCTCAGCTGCGTGGCGGTGTCGGGTCAGGATCGTCCACGCCCACATTGCTGGACGGATTGTCATACACCGCCTGGTCCAGCAGCCCGGTTTCCTTGGCCACGATCACCGGCACCAGCATCTGGCCGGTCACATTCGTCATCGTGCGCATCATGTCGAGGATGCGGTCGATGGCATACAGATAGCCGATGGTCTCCAGCGGCAGGTTGGCTGCGCTCAGCACCACCGTGGCCATGATCACCGCGGTACCCGGCACGCCGGCCGTACCGAAGCTGCCCAGCACCGAGGCGATCAGCACCACCACGTACTGCCCCGGGGTCAGCGGCACACCGCTGTACTGCGCGATGAACACCGCGCACAGCGCCGGATAGATCGCGCCGCAGCCATCCATCTTGATGCTGGCGCCCAGCGGCACCGCGAATGAACCGTAGTCCTTGTTCACGCCCAGGTTGTGGGTGATCGAACGCAGCGCCACCGGCATCGCGGCGAAGCTGGACGAGCTGACGAAGGCCACCTGCATGCCCGGCGCCGCGCCGCGGAAGAACTTCAGCGGGTTCAGGCCGTGCGCCAGCAGCAGCGCGCTGTAGACCACCACGATGTGCAGGGCGCAGGCCACGTACAGGGCCAGCACGAAATGGCCCAGCGGCAGCAGCTTCTCGAAGCCATAGCTGCCGACCAGGCCGGCGATCAGGCCGAAGGTACCGATCGGGGTGACTTCCAGCACGAAGCGGGTCACCTGGATCATGATGTCGCTCATCTGGCCGACCAGCTTGCGCGCCTCGGTCACCTTCTCGCCCAGCTTGACGATGGCAAAGCCCACCAGGCCTGCGAAGAAGATCACCGGCAGGATCGAGCCGCGACCGGCCGCCAGCACGGTCTCACCGGCCGCATTGACCTTGGTACCGATGCCGGACAGCGCGTAGAAGACATTGGCCGGCACCACGTCCAGCAGCACCTGCACCACACTGGGCACTTCGCGCGGCACGTAGTTGCTGGCCATGGTCAGCTGCAGCCCGCCGGCACCCGGCTGCAGCACGGTCCCCACGCCCAGCCCAACGCATACCGCCAGCGCCGCGGTGATCACGAACCACAGGAAGGTGCGGCCACTGAGCGCGGCGACCGACTTCTGCCCGTGCAGCGACGAGATCGCGTTGATGACCGCGAAGAACACCAGCGGCACGGCGATCATCTTGATCAGGGTGACGTACAGCTCACCGAGCGGGCCGAACCACGTTTCCGCGGCCGGGCCAAGCGCCCAGCCGGCCAGCGCGCCGAGCACGAAGCCACCGACCACGCGCTGCCAGAATGGAATCCGCAGCCAGGCAGAGACCAGCTTCATAGGCAATCCAGAGGGGAAGGAAGGGATGCTGGCACGATAGCCCAAGGCGGCCCGCAGAACGACCGCCCGGCCGGCAAATCAGTGTGTCATCGGCGTGCCTTGCAGGGGCGGGCATAATGAACGTCCCGTTACAGTTTGTGAGATCCCAGCGTCCATGCGCCGTTCCGTCTCCCTGTTGGCCGCCTGCGCCACCACCCTGCTGCTGGGCGCCTGCGCCAGCACCACCCCCGCCTCTGCCCCGGCCGGCCTGAAGGTCGCCGTCGACCCGGTCGCCCATCCGGCCGGCGAGACCCCGCAATGGTGGTACCGCAGTGGCGCCGCCCAGGCCGCCGCCAACGGCGCGATGTCCGGCAAGGCGAAGAACGTCATCCTGTTCCTCGGCGACGGCATGAGCCTGACCACCGTGGCCGCCTCGCGCATCTACGAAGGCCAGCAGAAGGGTGGCTCGGGCGAGGAGAACCTGCTGTCCTGGGAGCGCTTCCCGGCCACGGCGTTCAGCAAGACCTACAACACCGATTCGCAGACGCCGGATTCGGCCGGCACCATGACCGCCATCACCACCGGCGTGAAGACCCACATGGGCGCGATCGGTGTCAGCGCCGGCAGCCGCACCGACTGCGCCGACAGCCTGTCCAAAGGCCTGCTGACCTGGCTGCAGCTGGCCGACAGCGCCGGCCTGGCCACTGGCGTGGTGTCCACCGCGCGCCTGACCCATGCCACCCCTGCTGCCACCTATGCGCACTCGCCCGAGCGCAACTGGGAAAACGACACCGACCTGACTGAAGCGGCCAAGGCTGCAGGCTGCAAGGACATCGCACAGCAGCTGCTGTCGACCTCGCGTTATGGGCGCGGCCCGCTGGTCGCTCTCGGCGGCGGTCGCGGTGAATTCACCACCGTGGAAGAGCGCGATCCGGAATACGACGACAAGGTCGGCCAGCGCCTGGATGGCCGCAGCCTGGTGCAGGAATGGCAGCAGGCGCACCCGCAGGGTGCCTACGTGTGGAACAGCAAGCAGCTGGCGGCGGCCGCCAATGCGCCGGCCATCCTCGGCCTGTTCGAACCGGACCACATGCGCTACGAATACGAGCGCCCGCAGGATCCGGGCGGTGAGCCGAGCCTGGCCGAACTGACGGCTGCAGCGATCAGGAATCTGGCCAGGCACCAGGAAGGCTACGTGCTGATGATCGAAGGCGCGCGCATCGACCACGCCAACCACAGCGGCAACGCCTACCGTGCACTGACCGAGACCGTGGCGCTGTCCGACGCGGTGCGCGTGGCCAACGAACTGACCTCGGCCGACGACACCCTGATCATCGTCACCGCCGACCACTCGCATACGCTGAACTTCGTCGGCTACCCGGCACGTGGCAATCCGATCCTGGGCAAGGTGAAGGACAAGGGCGGCGAAGATGGTGCCGGCAAGCTGGACTACGCGCTGGACGGCACCGGCCAGCCGTACACCACGCTGAGCTATGCCAACGGCCCGGGCCATACCGGCAGCAGCAACCAGCAGCCGGCCGGCCCGAAGCGTTACCCGCACAACCCGAGCAGCTTCGAACCGGCCAACGGCCGCCCGAACCTGCGCGAGGTCGACACCGAGCATCCGGACTACATGCAGGAAGCACTGGTGCCGATGAAGTCCGAATCGCACGGTGGTGAGGATGTCGGCATCTGGGCGCGTGGCCCGGGCAGCAAGGCGATCCGCGGCACGCTGGAACAGAACGCGATCTATCACATGATCGTGCAGGCCACCCCGGCCCTGCGCGAGCGCCTGTGCCAGGCCGGCACCTGCGATGACAAGGGCGTGCCGGTGCAGCTGCCGGCACCGACGGCCTTCGAGCGCAAGGCCGAGGCCAAGTGATCGTGCGGCAGGCCCGCCTCGACCGCGGCCGCTTCGCGCGGTCGCTGGTCCTGCTCGGCGTACTGGCCGGTTCCAGCGCGCTGGCGCAGGCGCCGGCCTGCAAGCTGCTGACCGACGAACACGGGTTGTGGCCGCTGCCCAACTGCGAGGTGGTCGATCACCGGCCGAAGATCAGCGCCGATGCGCTGAAGGACCTGAGCTACGACGACCACGGCCTGGCCGTGGTGTATGCCGACCAGGGCTTCCACTACGTCGACCGCAAGGGCCGCAGCCTGCCTGTGCTGACCTGGGACAACGGCCCGGAAACACCGCAGGAAGGCCTGCTGCGCGGCCGCGTCGGCAACCGCGTCGGCTACTTCGACCTGACGTTCCGCCAGGTGGTGCCCGGCACCTACGATTTCGGGTGGCCGTTCCAGGATGGCGTGGCCGAGGTCTGCAACGGCTGTCGGCGCGGCACGCCGGATGCCGATGGCCACACGCCGATGGAAGGCGGGGAGTGGTTCCGCATCGACCGCGCGGGCCGTCGGGTGAAGTAGGTTTTTCGGCAGGGCTGCGCCCTGCACCTGCCGATGCAACGGCAACGGCCGAAGCAACAGCAACAGCAACAGCGTGCATTCCGTGGGATGGCGGGGCGGCCGGCAACCACGGCGGTTGCTGTTGCTCCTGGTAGGTGTCGAGCTTGGTCGACACGATTTTTCTCTCAGATATCGAATTGAATACGGGGTCAGATCCGTTTTCCGCAGGAAAACGGATCTGACCCCAAGAGCCATTCCGACAGTTCGCAGGACACTGTCAAAGGCGGGATGGGTCCGGTTGCGGGAGTGTCCGCGGCATGGATGCCGCGGCCAAGCCCCCATGGGTGAGGGCGCTTTGCTTGCGAAGCACTGCTTCGCAAGCGCCCGAACGCACAGCCGCCAGCGGCTGGGCCGGCCTGGGGGTTTACGGCGTCTCCCGCAACCGGACCCACCCCCCCCCCCCCC
>NZ_JBMRGJ010000029.1:0-43183 GCF_049384325.1 Stenotrophomonas sp. CASM114
CCGCTGGCCGGCAACCCCCGCAATCCTGGATGCCGGCCAGCGGCCGGCACTACCGGCATCCCCTACCCAACCATGAGAAAATGCCCCGCATGAACACTGCTACGTCCCCGCAGGCGCGCGGTTCCGGCCGCCGGACCCTGGTGCTGCTGTTTGCCGTGTTCTTCGGGGCGATGGCACTGGCCGCCGTGCTGCGCTTCTCCGGCTGGCAGCCGACCGGGCACCGCAATGCCGGCCAGCTGCTGAAGCCGCCGGTGGACCTGCGCCAGCAGGCGCCGACCCTGGCCAGCGGCCAGTCCTACCCCTGGAACCCCGAGGCCCGTACCTGGCGCCTGCTGGTGGCCCCGGCCGGTGCCTGCGACGCGCAGTGCGTCACTTTGTCGCAGGGACTGGGCAAGGTGTGGCAGCTGTTCGGCCATAACGCCGATAATGTCGAGATCCTGTGGCTGGGTACGCCACCGGCGTCGATCGCCTCGCTGCCCGCGCTGCGGCCGCTGGCTCCGTCGCCAGCCCTGCGCGCGGCGTTGCCGGGCGTCGATGATCCGGCGGGACTGCCGGTCTACGTGATCGATCCGAACGGCTTCGTGATCATGCGCCATGCCCCGGGTTCCGACCTCGGTGGCCTGCGCAAGGACATGGCCACGTTGCTGAAACTGAAGTGAGTCCCGTTTGATGAGCCTTTCCGCGCGTCCGGCGCTGCACCGCAATTTCCACCGCCTGGCGTGGTTCGCCATGATCATGACCGCGAGCACGATCATGTTCGGCGCCTTCGTGCGCCTGTCCGATGCCGGCCTGAGCTGCCCGGACTGGCCGACCTGCTATGGCCAGGCCACCTGGCCGCAGCACGTGGAAGAGACCATCGGCCACCCGGCGGCGGAGATCCGCCCGCTGGAGACCCACAAGGCCTGGCGAGAACAGGTGCATCGCTTCCTGGCCGGCGCGCTGGGCATCGAGATCCTGACCCTGGCGCTGCTGGCCACGCGCAAGCGACGATTCGGAAGCACGGCGGTGGTGACCGCCTGCGTGCTGGTGGCCGCCGGCATACCGCTGTACATGATGGGCTGGCACGGCACCGCCAGTGCCCTGGCTCTGACCGGCGAGGCGATCCTGCTGATCGCCGCGCTGCGCTGGAGCAACATCGATCTCGCACGTGCGGCGCTGCTGACCTTGGCGGTGGTGATCTTCCAGGCCCTGCTGGGCATGTGGACGGTGACCCTGCTGCTCAAACCCATCGTGGTGATGGGCCATCTGCTGGGTGGCATGCTGATGTTCGGCCTGCTGGTGTGGATGGCCTGGCGCGCGACGCACATGCCGATCACCCTGGCCGAAGCGCCGAAGCTGAAGTGGCTGATGCGCATCGGCGTGGCAGTGCTGGTTACCCAGATCGCGCTGGGTGGTTGGGTCAGCGCCAACTACGCCGCACTCGCCTGCGGCGGTGGCAGCGCCTCGCTGGACAACTTCCCGCGCTGCGCCAACCAGTGGTGGCCGCAGCACAACTTCGTCGAAGGCTTCACCCTGTGGCGCGGCATCGGTGTGGATTACGAAGGCGGTGTGCTGGATGGCGCTTCGCGCATCGCCATCCAGATGGCGCACCGCCTGTTCGCGGTGGTGGTGGCCGTCTACCTGCTGTGGCTTGGCGTGCGCCTGTTCCGGTTGCCGAGCATGCGTGGCTGGGCCAGCGCGCTGATCGCGCTGCTGGTGCTGCAGGTCACGCTCGGCATCCTCAACGTGAAGCTGGCGCTGCCGCTGGAAGTGGCCGTGGCCCACAACGGCGTGGCCGTTGCCCTGTTGTTCGTACTGGTCAGCCTGCTGGCCCGCCTGCGTGCCCCGGACTGATTCCATGTTTTCCAATTACCGCCAGTACTGGGACCTGACCAAGCCCAAGGTCGTCGCCCTGATCGTCTTCACCGCCCTGGTCGGCATGGTCCTGGCCATCCCGGGCGTGCCCAGCTGGGAGCAGGTGCGCGCCGGCCTGCTCGGCTTCCTCGGCATCTGGCTGGCGGCCTCGGCCGCGGCCGCCATCAACCAGCTGCTGGACGCGCACATCGATGCGCAGATGGCGCGCACCTCGTGGCGCCCGCTGGTGGTGGGCAAGGTCAAGCCGTGGCAGGTGCTGGTGTTCGCCGGCGTGCTGATCGTGCTGTCGATGACCATTCTGGTGCTGTGGGTGAACCTGATCACCGCGGTGCTGACCTTCGCCTCGCTGATCGGCTACGCGGTGATCTACACCGTGTACCTCAAGCGTGCGACCTCGCAGAACATCGTCATCGGTGGCCTGGCCGGCGCGATGCCGCCGATGCTGGGCTGGGCCGCAGTGACCGGCATGCAGGGTTCGTCGGACTGGGCGTACTCGTCGCTGCTGGTGCTGATCATCTTCATCTGGACCCCGCCGCACTTCTGGGCGCTGGCGATCTTCCGCCGCGAGGATTACGCCAAGGCGGAGATCCCGATGCTGCCGGTGACCCACGGCGTGGTGCATACCCGCAAGCAGATCATGGTGTATTCGGTGGTGCTGGCGCTGGTCTGCCTGTTGCCATACCTGGTGGGCATGAGTGGTGCGTTCTACCTGGGCGGCGCGATCGTGCTCAACGCCGTGTTCCTCTGGTACGCCTGGCGCATGCTCGACCCGCCGGATGAGCTGTTCTCGATGAAGATGTTCTATTACTCCATCGTCTACCTGATGGCGCTGTTTGCCTTCCTGCTGGTGGACCACTGGATCCTGCCCTGGCTGTGACCTCGGGGTCGGATCCCCGAAGGGGCTCTGACCCCACCTGATCGCGCGGACATCCTCGCATGACGTGGATCACCTTGAACCGCCGTCTCGGCGTCGCCATTGCTGTTCCTGACCCCAGAGAAAGGAAGCAGCAGGGATGCATTCGTTCTTCCGTTGGACCACCGCGCTGATGCTGGCGCTGGGCATGGCCGTGACCGCGCATGCCGACGACACTACCGCGCAGATCCGCCAATACGCCGCTGGCCATCGCATGCTGGTGCTGGGCGAATTCCACGGCACACGCGAGACGCCACTGCTGGTGCGGCAGCTGGTGGACGACTACAGCCGCAATGGCGCGCCGGTCCTGCTGGCGCTGGAACTGCCACGTGCCGAGAATCCTGTGCTGCGCGACTATCTGGAATCCGATGGCGGGGCCGCGGCGCGCCAGCACCTGCACGGCCGCGCGTTCTGGACCGTACGCGACGACCAGCACGATGGTCGCCGCAGCCGCGACATGCTGGCGATGATCGAAGGCCTGCGCGCGCTGAAGGCGCAGGGCCGCGCGATCGAGGTGGTTGGCTACGACGTCAATCACAGTGACGGCGGCAGCCAGGCCCGCGATGACCGCATGGCCGCCGAACTACGGCGCCTGTACCAGCGCCTGCCCGATGGCGCACGGATGGTTGTGCTGACCGGCAATGTCCACGCCATGCTGCAGCGCCCCGCCGATGCTCCGCCGGAAATGCAGACCCAGCCGATGGCATCGGTACTGCGCGACCTGGATATCTACAGCGTGCGGCTGGAAGCGTTGCGCGGCCACTTCTGGGGATGCATGGACCGCTGCAAGGCGCTGGCGCTGCTCGAACGGCCCGCGCGTGCGCCGGAGGTCAACACCCACGCCGGCCGCGAGTACGACCTGTGGGTGTGGATGCCGCAGCTGAGCGTGGGCACGCTGGTGGAGCCGTGAATCCACGCATGGCGTGGATCTGCTGTAGATCCACGCCATGCGTGGATGGATTTCCGGGTCAGGGCTTGCGCCGCGCATACCGCTGCGCGATCACACCGCAGACGATCAGCTGGATCTGGTGGTAGATCATCACCGGCAGCACGATGGCGCCCAGGCTGCCGCCGGCGAACAGCACCTTGGCGATCGGCACGCCGGTGGCCAGGCTCTTCTTCGAGCCGCAGAACACGATGGCGATCTCGTCCTCGCGGTTGAAGCGCAGGCGACGGGCGATGAAGGTGATCAGCGGCATGGCGATGCCCAGCAGCACGGCGGCCACCACCGCCACAGCCAGCAGCGACAGCAGCGGGGTCTTGCTCCACAGGCCTTCGGTGACGGCTTCGCCGAACGCCGAGTACACCACCAGCAGGATGGTGGCCTGGTCGGTGTAGCGCAGCAGCGCGCGCTGGCGTTCCACCCAGCCGGCAATCCACGGCCGCAGCAGGTGGCCGGCCACGAACGGCACCAGCAGCTGCAGCATGATGCCGCCGATCGCATGCAGCGGATCATGGATGCCGCCCGAGGTGCCGGCCAGCGCGGTCAGCAGCAGCGGGGTCAGGAACACGCCGAGGATGCTCGACAGCGAGGCGCTGCACACCGCTGCCGGCACGTTGCCATGCGCCATCGAAGTGAACGCGATGGACGACTGCACGGTGGAGGGCAGGGTGCACAGGAACAGCACGCCGAGGTACAGCTCCGGGGTCAGCAGCCAGCCCGACAGTGGCTTGAACATCAGCCCCAGCAGCGGGAACAGGATGAAGGTGCATGCCAGGATGGTCAGGTGCAGCCGCCAGTGCAGCATGCCGCCGATGATCGACTCGCGCGGCAGGCGCGCGCCATGCAGGAAGAACAGCGCGGCGATGGCGACGGTGGTGACATCGTCGAGGACGATGGCGGCGGCGCCCTTCATCGGCAGCAGCGAGGCCAGGCCGACGGTGCACAGCAGGGCGAGGGTGAAGTTGTCCGGTCGCAGGCGCGACCACCAGCGGGTCATGGTGGGCAGGGTCCTTGGTGCGGAGGGTTCAGGGCGAGGTGACCGGCGTGGCCAGGCGTTGGCGGGTGGCGGCTTCCAGCGACTTCAGGCCAGCACGCTGGCCCAGCTGAAGGGCCTGTTCGGGGCTGGCATGTTCGTACCGTGCATTGACCAGGCCGAGCACGGCGCCGGCGCGGTTGCCGGACGCACAGTGCAGCAGCGCCGGCCCCTGGCTCTGCTGCAGGGCCAGGTGCACGGCGCGCACGTTGGCCGTATCCAGGCCATCGGCGCCGGCCACCGGAATGCGCACGTAGCGCAGGCCCAATGATTCGGCGAGGCGGGTTTCATCGAAGCCCCGGTCCTCGCCGGGCTGGCGCAGGTCGATCACGGTGCGCACGCCCTGTGCAGCCAAGGCCTGCAGCTGTGCGGCGCTGGGCTGGCCGCCGGCATACAGGCCGGGGCGGACTTCGTTGAGGGGCGCGTCTTCGGCCAGGGCCGTCAGTGGCAGGCAGAGCGACAACAACAGCAGGCAGGTCAGGCGCAGCAGCATGGTCTTCTCCGTGAAAACGTTCTGCCGCTACAGGCGCAGTCCGGCGCGCGCCTTCAGCAGCTCGCGCAGTTCGTACTTGTCAGTATCGTCCAGGCCCTGCTGGCGCTGTTTTGCCAACAACTCCTCCAGACGTTGCACCAGCAGCTGTTTCTCCAGCTGTGCCACTGCGTCGTGCAGTTCCTGGGTCCAGCTGGCCTCGGTGCCGGGCAGCGTCTGTGCGGCCAGGGTATGCAGCGAGGCCTGTTCCTCGCGCCCGTCGAAGTGTTCCAGCAGGGCGCCGGTACTGATGTCCGGGCGCTGTTCGACCAGCCCCAGCAGCTCCAGCAGCAGTTCCACGCCGGGCAGGCGCAGGCCCTGGAAGTGGTGCTTGCCGCCCAGCGTCAGCGCCAGCGACGGCTGCTGCAGCAGTACGGCGATCGCGCCGCGCACCAGGCTGCGCTTGGCCACGGGCTGGATCGTCCGCTGCGGCTGGCGTTGCGGCATCGGCGCGCGCGTGGCCTGGGCAGTACCGCCCAGGCCGGTCAGCTGCGCCAGCTGCTGCTTCATCAGGTCGCCAAAGGCACCGTCGGGAATCTGCGCCAGCATCGGCTTTGCCCGTTCTGCCAGGCGCGCCTTGCCGTCCAGCGTGCCCAGGTTGATCTCGCGGGTCAGTTCGTCGAAGAAGAACTGCGACAGCGGCGTGGCCTGCTTCAGGCGTTCGTTGAAGGCCTCGGCGCCTTCCTTGCGCACGATGGTGTCCGGGTCCTCGCCATCGGGCAGGAACAGGAAGAACGCCTGGCGGCCATCCTTCATGCGCGGCAGCACCGATTCCAGCGCCTTCCAGCCGGCGCGGCGGCCGGCGGCGTCGCCGTCGAAGCAGAAGAACACGTCCGGTGCGTTGCGGAACAGCAGCTCGGCATGGTCCGGCGTGGTCGCGGTACCCAGCGTTGCCACCGCCTGGGTGACGCCGAACTGGAACAGCGAGACCACGTCCATGTAGCCCTCGACCACGATCAGCCGCTCGATCTTCTGGTTGGCCTGGCGCACCTGCCACAGGCCGTACAGTTCGCGGCCCTTGTGGAACAGCGCGGTCTCGGGCGAGTTGAGGTACTTGGGGCCGTCGTCCTTCTCGAACACGCGGCCGCCGAAGGCGATCACCCGGCCACGGCGGTCGAAGATCGGGAACATCACCCGGTCGCGGAACTTGTCGTAGACGTGGCCGCGGTCGTTCTTGGAGAACAGGCCGGCGCGGTCGAGCAGCTTCATGCGCCGCTCGTCCTTGCCCAGCGCGTCGCGCAGGCCGCTGTAGCCATCCGGTGCGTAACCGATCTGGAAGCGTGCGCGGTTCTCTTCGTCCACGCCACGCCCATCCAGGTAGCTGCGGGCCTTCTCGCTGCCCTCCAGGTTCTTCTGGAAGAACTTGGTCGCCGCGTCCAGCGCAGAGTACAGCTCGCGGCTGTCGTCCTGCTGCTGCGGGCTGCGCGGATTCTCGTTGCGCGGCACTTCCATGCCGGCGCGCTTGGCCAGTTCATCCACCGCGTCGAGGAACTCGAGGCGGTCGTAGTTCATCAGGAAGCTGATCGCGGTGCCGTGCGCGCCACAGCCGAAGCAGTGATAGAACTGCTTGGTGGGCGAGACCGTGAACGACGCCGAGCGCTCGTCATGGAACGGGCAGCGCGCGGCGTACTCCTTGCCCTGGCGCTTCAACGGTACGCGGCTGCCCACCACCTCGACGATGTCGGTGCGGGCGAGCAGGTCGTCGATGAAAGCGTCGGGGATACGGGCCATGGGCAACAGGGCAGGGCGCGGTGCAGGACCACGCGACGGAACCGGGGGCGGTCGGCCTAGTTTACCCCCTGTCGGGCACCTGGCTGGCGGTTGCCGGATCAATGCCGGCTGCGGCCAGGTGATGACGCGCGCGCAGGCGCTCATCGATCACCGCCGTCATCAGTGCGCCAACGAAGAACACGACGGTGGCGTAGTAGATCCAGACCAGCGAGATCACCAGCGCGCCCATCGAGCCGTAGGCACTGCCGGGGGCCACGGTGGCGATGTAGACGCCGATGCCGTAGCGGCCCAGTGCGAACAGTGCCGAGGTGATGACGCCGCCGATGAAGGCCTGCCGCCAGGCCACGCGGCGGTCGGGCAGGTAGTGGTACATGAAGGCGAAGCCGACTGCGTAAAGCAGCAGGCTCGTGACGTACCCCAGCGCGGGCAGGATCGAGGGCAGCTGGGCGAAGGCCACCTGCAGTACCGTGGTGGCCGTCATCGACAGGATCAGCAGGAAGCCCAGGGCCAGCACCACGCCGAACGAGAACACGCGCTTGCGCAGCCAGGCCTTGAGGCCTTCCAGGCGCTCGCCGCTGGTGCGGAAGATCAGGTTCAGTGCGTTCTGCAGCTGGGCGAACACGGCGGTGGCGCCGACGAACAGCAGCAGCGTGCTCCACACACCCGCCAGCGAGCCGACATCCGGCTGGTTGTCGGCGTTCTTCAGAACGGTTTCGGCCACGGTAGCCGCGCTGCTGCCGGCCACCGAGCTGATCTGGTCGATCAGCGCCTGCTGGGCCGGTGGGTACAGCGAGGCGGTCAGCCACAGCAGCAGCACCAGCAACGGTGCCATCGACAGCAGGGCGTAGAAGGAGACGGAAGCTGCCTGGGTCAGCACGTCGACGTCGATGAAGCGCTTGGCCACCGCCATCGGAAAGCTGTCCTGCAGGCGCTTGAGGTACTTGTGCAGGGACACGGGAACGTTGGGCTCGGGTTCAACCATGTGTGCGGTTGTAGCAGGCGACCGACGAAGGTGCGGTGAAGCGGGTGCATCAATGGGGTCAGAGCCCTTCCGCGCTGCGGAAGGGATCCGACCCCAGGTGCTGGATTACGCCAGCAGCTGCTTGACCAGCTTGGAGACCAGGCCCATGTCGGCCTGGCCGGCGAGCTTGGGCTTCAGCGCGCCCATCAGCTTGCCCATGTCGGCCGGGCCGGCGGCACCGGTCTCGGCGATGGCGGCCTGGATGGCGGCCACGATCTCGGCCTCGCCCATCTTGGCCGGCAGGTAGGCTTCGATGACCACGATCTCGGCGCGCTCGATCTCGGCCAGGTCTTCGCGGTTGGCGGCTTCGTACTGGCTGACCGAGTCCTTGCGCTGCTTGACCATCTTGTCGAGCACGGCGATCACGGCGGTGTCGTCCAGCTCGATGCGCTCGTCGACTTCGCGCTGCTTGATGGCAGCGTTGATCAGGCGGATCACGCCCAGCTTGTGCTTCTCGCCCGCCTTCATGGCGGCCTTCATGTCTTCGGTGAGCTGCTGCTTCATGCTCATGAGGAACCTCGTGGTGGTAGGTGGGGCGGGGCGGCTGCCCGAACCCGGAAACGCAAAAAGCCGGCGACGCTCGCGCGTGCCGGCTTCGGCTCCATCGCGACAGGCAGGCCCGCCGCAATGAAGATGCGTCCGATCAGTACAGGCGCTGACGCTTGGTGACGTCGCGCGACGAGCGGCGCAGCTGACGCTTCACAGCAGCGGCGGCCTTGCGCTTGCGCTCCTGGGTCGGCTTTTCGTAGAACTCGCGCTTGCGGGTTTCGGCCAGCACACCGGCCTTTTCGCAAGTGCGCTTGAAGCGGCGAAGAGCAAACTCGAAGGGCTCGTTCTCGCGGACTTTGACGCTGGGCATGGAATCTCCGGGACACAGTAGAACCGGGTCACGCCCGGCGAGCCGCACATTATAGCGGCGAAACGACAAACTGCAAGCGGCCAACCCTGAATACGGGCCGGGGGTTCGAAAGCAGTGAGATCTGCACGTCCCCCGAGGGGGCGGCAGGGGCGTCATAATAGCAGGCATGCGAGTCCTTGGCATCGAATCCTCCTGTGATGAGACCGGCGTGGCGGTGTATGACACCGACCTGGCCGGCAGCGCGGCCCTGCGCGCCCATGCGGTCTACAGCCAGATCGCCCTGCACGCCGAATACGGTGGTGTGGTGCCCGAGCTGGCCAGCCGCGACCATGTCCGCAAGCTGCTGCCACTGGTACGCCAGACCCTGGCCGACGCCGGCCTGGGCGTGGGCGATATCGATGGCGTGGCCTACACCGCCGGTCCCGGCCTGGTCGGCGCGCTGCTGGTGGGCGCTGGCGTGGCGCGTTCGCTGGCCTGGGCGCTGGAGGTGCCGGCCGTGGGCGTACACCATATGGAAGGCCACCTGCTGGCCCCGCTGATGGAAGACGACCCGCCGGAAGCGCCGTTCGTGGCCCTGCTGGTGTCCGGTGGCCACACCCAGCTGGTGGCGGTGGATGCGATCGGCCAGTACCGCCTGCTGGGCGAGACCCTGGACGACGCGGCCGGCGAGGCCTTCGACAAGACCGCCAAGCTGATGGGCCTGCCGTACCCGGGCGGCCCGCAGCTGGCCAGGCTGGCCGAGCAGGGCACGCCGGGCGCGTACCGCTTCGCGCGGCCGATGACCGACCGCCCTGGGCTGGATTTCAGCTTCTCCGGCCTGAAGACCCAGGTCCTGATGGCCTGGCGCGACAGTGACCAGAGCGAGCAGACCCGCGCCGACATCGCCCGGGGCTTTGAGGACGCGGTGGTCGAGACCCTGTCGATCAAGTGCGAGCGCGCACTGGAAGCGGCCGGGACCAACGTGATCGTGGTGGCCGGCGGCGTCGGCGCCAACACGCGCCTGCGCGCCCGCCTGCAGCAGATGGCCGAGCGCCTCGGCGGCCGTGCCTGCTTCCCGCGGCCGGCACTGTGCACCGACAACGGGGCGATGATCGCCTTCGCCGGCGCGCTGCGCCTGCAGGCCGGCCAGCACAGCCCGCCGAAGGTGGATGTGACCCCGCGCTGGGACATGGCGACCCTGCCGGCGGTCTGAGCCGGTGGCGCCGGGCCATGCCCGGCGGACGCATTACCGATGCACTGCCAACGGCGACGCCGCCAGCACGGTTGTCGCCCGCTCATGGCGCTGCAGCCAGCCCAGCGTGTGTGGGCAGCGGGCATGGATCAGCCGCCCGATCGCGGCCAGGTCGGCGCCGAGGTCACGTTCCAGGACCGGCTCGTGGTGGGCGATGCGGTTGCGCAGGTGGCGGATGCGTCCGATATCCGCATGGATGGCTTTCCTTACGGCACTGGGATGAGCAGAGGGAGCATGCTGCAGAACCCTGCTGAGTGCGGGTATCCAAAGCGTGGAGTCGAAGCGACAGGTAAAGAGCTGCTGCCAGAACACCATCGGCAGGTTGGCGACGATCCCAGGTGTATCGGTTACGCGGCTGGCAAGTTGTTCCAGTACGGTGCGCGGAGAAGTACTGGATGAGGTTGGCAGCCTCCGTCGGAAGGCACCATTCCAGGGCCAACGCGGGCCATGCTGCCTGGCGAGCACAGCTGCAGCGGCGTTGCGGGTGACCACTTCGCACAGATGGACCGGCATCATCAGTGCACTGCACATCTGCATGTTCCACAGGTACAGGGATTAGGCTGTGACGTCGGGGCTGCAGCTCGATGCGATTCTCTCGTAAGTAGACAGACGCTCCGCTGACAACGCGCGCCGCAGTACATCGTATGGAGCCATCGTCATGTGCGGTGGTGAAGGAGGGATCGATGTTCGCGAGAGTGGGCGGCGGCGACCATCAGGGAACGTCCTTGTCCGCGCGGCTGATTTTCTGCGTTTTGCCTCGGACGAATACCTGACCTGTCCTGTCGGATTTGGCCTTGACCGGCGATCTGGTCCTTGCCTAATCTGCGTGCCTGCGCCACCGGGACTCGCGGCTGGATTTCAGCTCCCCCCGGGGACAAACGGTAGTACCAAAGGGCCCCGCTAGCAGGGCCCTTTGTTTTTTCCGGGCCGCCCCACGCCGGTGGCCCACCGCCCGTTCCGGGCAGGCTCACCGCCGTGCCGTTACCATGGCCGCCTGTATTCGTGCCGGTAAGCGCAATGGACAAGGTTTTCATCGAAGGGCTGACGATCGACGCACTGATCGGTATCTACGATTGGGAACGACGGATCCGCCAGGACCTGGTGTTCGACCTGGAAATGGGTTTCGACAACCGTCGCCCTGCAGCCACCGATGACATCGCCCACACCCTGAACTACAAGGCGGTGAGCAAGCGCCTGGAACAGTTCGTGCGCGAGTCGGAGTTCGGCCTGGTCGAGACCCTGGCCGAGCGCTGCGCGCAGATCGTGCTGGACGAATTCGACGTGAAGTGGCTGCGCCTGAAGCTGAGCAAGCCGGGCGCAGTGCGCGGCGCGCGCGCGGTGGGCGTGATCATCGAACGCACGCGGGACTGACCCGGTCGTGCCGGCCGTTGGCCGACAACCCCGGTAGTGCCGGCCGCTGGCCGGCAACCTTGGCAACAACGAAACAGACAGGAGACAACTGATGGTGGACGCGGTGGTGGCGGTACAGTGGCTGGAACGGCTGCAGAACACACTGGAACCCTATCCCGGCGCCTACCTGGCGTTGATGATCTCGGCGCTGCTGATCGCCGCTGGCCTGGCCAACTGGGTGACCAAGCGCATCCTGCTGCGCGGGCTGCGGCGGCTGCTGAGCCGCCTGCCGGGCGCTGATACCGGCCGCGGCAGCCACCTGATGCGGGTGATCTCGCGCCTGTCGAACGTGGTGCCCAGCCAGGTGATCGCCTCGGGCATCCGCATCGTGCCGGACCTGCCGCCGGGCCTGGTCAGCTTCATCATCGGCGCCTGCCAGGCGTGGGCGATCCTGACCGTGGTGCTGGCCATCTCGCATGCGCTGGATGCGGCCAACGATCTGTACGAGCGCCGCCCCGAGGCACGCAACAAGCCGATCAAGGGCTACCTGCAGGTCGCCAAGATCGTCCTCTTCGTGATCGCCGGCCTGTCGATCGTCGCTACCCTGGCGGGCGTCGACCTGCGCTATCTGGTCACCGGCCTGGGCGCGGCCACGGCGGTGCTGATGCTGATCTTCCAGGACACCATCCTGTCGCTGGTGGCCAGCGTGCAGATCAGTGGCGATGGCCGCGTGCGCATCGGCGACTGGATCGAGATGCCCAGCCAGAACGCCGACGGCGACGTCATCGACATCGCGCTGCACACCATCACCGTGCAGAACTTCGACAAGACTATCACCACCATCCCGACCAAGAAGCTGGTGACCGAGTCGTTCAAGAACTGGCGCGGCATGCAGGAGGCCGGTGGCCGCCGGATCAAGCGCGCGCTGTACCTGGACCAGCACAGCGTCGGCTTCCTGGACGAGGGTGACCTGGCCTTCCTCGGCGAGTTCGCGCTGCTGCGCGACTACCTGCGCGACAAGGAACAGGAACTGGGGCAGTGGAACGGGCGCCTGCGCGAGCAGGGCGTGGCCGAGGTCAACAGCCGCCGCGTGACCAACCTGGGTACGTTCCGGGCCTATGTGGAGCGCTACCTGCGCAGCCACCCGGGCATCCATACCGACATGACCCTGCTGGTACGGCAGCTGCAGCCGACCACCGAGGGCCTGCCGCTGGAGCTCTACTGCTTCACCCGCAGCACTGCCTGGGCCGAGTATGAGGCGGTGCAGTCGGACATCTTCGACCACCTGCTGGCGATCCTGCCGGCCTTCGGCCTGCGGGTATTCCAGGCCTCCAGTGACGCCATGTTGATGGCCGGGCAGCGCCAGTTGGCCGGCTCGGAGTAAGCTGCGGTGCCCCCGGCGGGGCCATACGGACCCCGCTGGTGGCTGAAACTGAATGAAGAAACCTCTCGCCAAACGGCTCGGGATCGCTAGAATGCCGGGCTTGTAAACGTTTTCATCAAGGACTGCCGGTGGCCTCCGATCGCATCGAATCCCTCATTGCCCAGATGACCGTCGAGGAAAAGGTCGGCCAGCTGGGTGTCTTCGCGGACATGGTCCGCCCGTTCGCCCCGGACGTGAACCCGGAAGCCAACGTGCGCAATGCCGACCAGGTGCTGCAGCAGGTGCGCGAGGGCAAGGTCGGCTCGCTGTTCAATGGTGTGGGCGCCGAACTGGGCCGCCGCATCCAGCAGGTCGCCACCGAGGAGAGCCGCCTGGGTATCCCGGTGATCCTGGCGGCCGACGTCATCCACGGCATGCGCACCGTGTTCCCGATTCCGCTGGGCGAGGCCGCCAGCTTCGAGCCGGACCTGGCCGAGCGCACCGCGCGCGCCACTGCGATCGAAGCCACCGCCGCGGGCCTGCACTGGACCTATGCGCCGGCCGTGGACATCGCCCGCGACCAGCGCTGGGGCCGTGGCGCCGAAGGTGCCGGCGAGGATGTGGTGCTGGGCTGTGCGTTCGCCGCCGCCCGCGTGCGTGGCTTCCAGGGCAGCGACCTGCGTGCGGCCGATTCGCTGCTGGCCACGCCCAAGCACTTCGCCGCCTACGGCGCGGTGATGGCCGGCATGGAATACAACATGGTGGACATCTCGCCGCAGACCCTGCGCGACGTGCACCTGCCGCCGTTCAAGGCCGCCTTCGAGGCCGGCGCGATCACCGTGATGTCCTCGTTCAATGACATCAATGGCGTGCCGGCCAGTGCCAATGCCGAACTGCTGACCGACATCCTGCGCGGCGAATGGAAGTTCCCGGGCGTGGTGATCTCCGACTATACCGCCGACATGGAACTGGTCGCGCACGGCTATGCCGCCGATGACCGCGATGCCACGGCCAAGGCGTTCACCGCCGGCCTGGACCTGAGCATGCAGAGCGGCTTCTATGCCGAACACCTGCCCGGCCTGGTCGAGAGCGGCGAGGTGCCGATGGCGGTGCTGGATGAGGGCGTGCGCCGCATCCTGTGGCTGAAGGAGACCATCGGCCTGTTCGACGACCCGTACCGTTCGCTGGACCCGGCGCGCGAAGCGGATACCTCGCACATTGCCGCGCATGACGAACTGTCGCGCGATGCCGCGCGGCGTTCGATCGTGCTGCTGAACAACCGTGACAACGTGCTGCCGCTGCAGAAAACCGGGCAGAAGATCGCGCTGATCGGCCCGTTCGTGCAGGACCGCGAGAACATCGAAGGCTGCTGGACGCTGTTCGGCGACAAGCAGCGTTACGTGGACCTGGAAACCGGCGTGCGTGCCGCCATCGGCGACGAAGCGCTGCTGGAAATCGTGCCGGGCTGCGAACTGGAAGCCGCGGTTCCGGGCGGCACGGAAGCCGCTGTGGCGGCCGCACTGCGTGCCGACGTGGTGGTGCTGGCGCTGGGCGAACCGCAGCGCTACAGCGGCGAAGCACAGTCGCGCGTGGAGATCACTCTGCCGCCGGCACAGCAGGCGCTGGCCGAGGCCGTGGCGATGACCGGCAAGCCGCTGGTGGTGCTGCTGCGCAATGGCCGCGCGCTGGCATTGCAGGGCGCAGTGCGCAATGCGCAGGCCGTGGCGGTGACCTGGTACCTGGGCACGCAGACCGGCCATGCCGTGGCCGATGTACTGTTCGGCGACTACAGCCCGTCCGGCCGCCTGCCGGTCAGCTTC
This sequence comes from Stenotrophomonas sp. CASM114, assembly GCF_049384325.1. Classification (NCBI taxonomy): domain Bacteria; kingdom Pseudomonadati; phylum Pseudomonadota; class Gammaproteobacteria; order Lysobacterales; family Lysobacteraceae; genus Stenotrophomonas; species Stenotrophomonas sp. CASM114. Next base: position 14,648 of record NZ_JBMRGJ010000029.1, read on the forward strand.
CCGCAGGTGTCCGGCCAGCAGCCGTACTTCTACAACCACCCGCGCACCGGCCGTCCGGAACTGCCGACCATGTCGGAGTTCAAGGCGCGCTGGCGCGAGATTCCCAATGAACCGCTGTACCCGTTCGGCCATGGCATCGGCTACACCACCTTCGCCTACGGCGTGCCGCAGCTGAGCACGGCACAGCTCGGCTGGGACGACACCCTGACCATCACCACCGTGCTGACCAACACCGGCCGCGTGGCGGGCGAGGAAGTGGTGCAGCTGTACATCCACGATCGCGTGGCCAGCCGCGTGCGTCCGGTGCGTGAACTGAAGGACTTCCGCAAGGTGGCGCTGCAGCCGGGCGAGTCAGCCGAAGTGGTGTTCACCTTGACCCGCGAGCAACTGGCCTTCACCGGCCGCGACGGCGTGCTGCGTGCCGAGCCGGGCCAGTTCGACCTGTGGGTCTGTGCCTCGTCGGCCGCCGGCGAAGCGGTGCAGTTCGAGCTGCTGAAGGCCTGATCGAAAAAAGGGGACGGAGGGGATTAAGTCGTTTTGGCACAAACGACTTAATCCCCTCCGTCCCCTTTTTTGTGGTCCTCACTGTGGCGGCGCTACCATCGGGCCTCCTGTTCGATGGAGTGCGCGCATGCGCCGGATGGCCTACCTGATTCCCGCCCTGCTGCTGGCGGCCTGTTCGCAGCCGGCGCCGCCGGCCGAGCCTGCAGCGGATGCGCCGCCGCCGATGGAGGCCAGTGCTGCTTCGACGCCTGCGGCGCCGGCTGCCGAAGCCGCCGCTGCACCTGCCGCACCGGCAGCCGAGGTGTCCGCCGAGGATGCGCGTGCGCGCATCGAGTCGCTGCTCGGCGATGCCGCGCAGTTCGAAAAGGTCTTCAATGCGTTCAAGGCCGCCGTGGTCGGCGGTGATCGCGCTGCGGTGGTCGAGGAAGTGCGATTCCCCTTGAACATCAGCGGCGGAAAGAAGATCTCCGGCCCCGGAGAGTTCCAGCGCAACTACGGGAAGATCATCACGCCAGAGGTGGTCAAGGCGGTGTCCGAGCAGGACTTCGGCAAGGTGTTCGTCAACCAGCAGGGCGTGATGATCGGCAGCGGCCAGGTGTGGTTGAGCGGCCAGTGCCTGGACCAGGCCTGCACGAAGACCGAGGTGAAGGTCATCACCATCCAATGAATGCAGACGGCCCCGCGTGCGGGGCCGTTTGGCAAGGGTAGTGCCGGCCGCTGGCCGGCAACCGCAGGATGCCGGAAGGATCCAGGGTGCCGGCCAGCGCCCGGCACTACCTCAGGCCTTCGGCGTGAGCTTCAGCAGGCGCGCCTTGCTGCCGTCTTCCAGCAGCCACAGCGCGCCGTCCGGGCCCTGTTCCACTTCGCGGATGCGCTCGCCCATGTTGAAGCGCTCGGCTTCGCGCGCGCTGTCGCCATCGAAGGCCACGCGCACCAGCGAGGTGGACGACAGGCCACCGATGAAGCCGCTGCCCTTCCACTGCGGGAACAAGGCGCCGCTGTAGATCACGAAGCCGGCCGGCGAGATCACCGGCGTCCAGGTCACCTTCGGCGCGGCGAATTCCGGGCGCGTATCGTGGTCGGGAATCGGCCGGCCGTCGTAATGGTCACCGTTGGAAACGATCGGGTAGCCGTAGTTGGCGCCACGCACGATCAGGTTCAGTTCGTCGCCGCCGGCCGGGCCCATCTCGTGCGCCCACAGCTTGCCGTTGGCATCGAAGGCCATGCCGAGGATGTTGCGGTGGCCCAGCGACCACACCTGTGCGGCCACCCCGCCCTGCGAAGCGAACGGATTGTCGGCGGGCAGGCTGCCATCGTCGTTGAGGCGGATGATCTTGCCGAGGTTGCTGCCCATGTCCTGGGCCGGATCGAACTTCTGGCGCTCGCTGGAGCTGATCCACAGCTTGCCGTCCGGGCCGAAGGCGAGGCGATGCCCGTAGTGACCCTCACCGCTGACCTTGGGGCTCTGCCGCCAGATCACCTTCAGGTCCTTCAGCTGGCCACCGCCGTTGGCATCCAGTGCCAGCGTGGCCCGGGCTACGGCGACACCGCGGGTATCCAGCGTGCCTTCCTCGGCATAGCTGACGTAAACGACATGATTCCGGGCGAAATCCGGGTGCAGGATGATGTCGCCGAAACCACCCTGGCCAGCATAGGCGACCTTCGGAACGCCGGTGATCTCGTGCTTCTGGCCGCTGGCCGGGTCCAGGTGCTGGAGCTTGCCGCGCTTTTCGGTGACCAGCAGGCTGCCGTCGGGCAGGAAGGTCATCGCCCAAGGCTGGTCGAAGCGGCTGACTTCGGTGGCGTTGAACGGGCGCTGGTCGGTGGCGGCAGAGGCCGCTGTGGCGGTCTGCGCACCGTTGGCGGCCGGATCGGCGGCATTGCAGGCGGAGGTGGCAAGGATCGGCACGAGGCCGAGGACGAGCAGCAGGGGCGTGCGGGTCATGGGTATCTCCAGTGCGGGGATGCGGATGGCCGGGCTGTCCCTTGTATACCACCGGCGCCGTGAGCGTCGTGGCCCGAAGGTCCTGCGCCCCCTGTGCGAGCGCGGCGGGATCGTCTAGGGTGGGCACGCCCGGGCAAAGCGTGCCCGCCTGCCTGCCAAGGACCTGCAATGAACACTGCCATGCCCCACAAGCCGTCCACCGCCTTCATCGCCGCCTCCTGGGTGGCCCTGCTGCTGGGGGCGGCGGCGTACCTGATCGGCCTGTTCAACGCCACGATGGCGCTCAACGAGAAGGGCTACTATCTGACCCTGCTGCTGTTCGGCCTGTTCGCGGCGGTGTCGCTGCAGAAGAGCGTGCGCGACCGCGTCGAAGGCATTCCGGTGAGTGGCCTGTACTACGCGCTGTGCTGGTTCGCGCTGCTGTCGGCGCTGATGCTGCTGCTGGTCGGCCTGTGGAATGCCACGCTGGCGCCGAGTGAGAAGGGCTTCTATGGCATGGCGTATGCGCTGTCGCTGTTCGGCGCGGTGGCGGTGCAGAAGAACACCCGCGACCTGATCGCTGCCGGTGGGGGCGAGAGCAAGCGCAGCGCGATCGTGCCGCCGCTGCCGGAACAGGAGTGATCGATCCGGTGTAGAGCCGGGCCATGCTCGGCTCAGTCGAGCGTGGCTCGACGTTACAGACGTGGTGCGAGAGCCGAGCGTAGGCTCGGCTCTACAGAAGCATGGCGCTATCGCTTCAACAGCGGGTCCGCCAGGTGCGCTTCGTCCCAGCCACGACGCACCGCATTGCGTGCCTGCGCCCAGTCCAGGCGGCTGCGGCCGCGTTCGTTGGCCCAGCGTGATTCGAGCTCGGCCTCGACCTGTTCATAGGCGCGGATCATGTCCTTTGCACGCGCGGCGTGGCCGATGCGGTAGGCCGGCTCATAGTCCTCGAAGAACAGCTGGTCGTCGTAGTACGGCTCGGCCGTGTAGCGTTCGCGCCAGTAGTTGCTGATCGCATCGCGCGGCGTGCTGTCGTCCGGTACGCGGCCGGGGATCTGGTACTCGGTCATGGAAGGCTCCGTTGTGGACGAAGCCCGATCGTGCCTGTGTGGCGGTTAACGGCCCGGTCCGGCAGCGTGATCACCAGATCAATCCGCCGGGCATGGCCCGGCGCTATCGGTCATCCGGCATCGGTATCTTTTCGCGGCAGCGTGTAGATCACCGCGCCGATGGCGAACGCCACCAGCGCAGCAGCGATGTTCTGCCAGCTGGCACTGGCGAACAGCGCCAGGCACAGCAGCAGCGCCAGCACCGGAATCAACGGCCCGCCGGGCAGCTTCAACGCGCCCGGGCGGTCGGCGTAGCGCTTGGCCAGGACCAGTACCGCCGCGGCGGTGCCGATGTAGGCGAACAGGCGCGTGGTCATCGACAGCAGGGCCAGCTGCACGAACGAACCGGACAGGGCCAGGCCGAGCGCGATCAGGCCCTGGCACAGGATCGACGCGGCCGGGGTGTGGAAGCGTGGATGCACCTGCGCCAGGATCTTCGGGCCGTAGCCATCGCGGGCCAGTGCGAACAGGAAGCGTGGGCCCATCATCATCGTGTTGCTGTTGGTGCCGAGGATGGAGATGGTGGCACCGACGGTCAGGACCAGCGCCAGTGCTTCGCCACCGAAACCGGCGGCGGCATCGGCCAGCGGGGTGGCCGAACTGGACAGGCCGGCCAGCGTTCCCTGCGCCACCACCTGCACCGCGCCGTAGATGACGGTGACGGTGATGATCATGGTGATCAGGGCGAACGGAATATCGCGGCGCGGATTGCGGTACTCGCCGGCGGCGGCCGGGATGTTCTCGAAGCCCGCGTAGGCGTAAAGCAGCAGCAAGGCGGCTTCGCCCATGCGCTGCAGGTCATGCGGGTCCGGGCGTTGGCCGGAGAAGGCCAGCTGTGGGTCGATGTAGAACGCACCGATGGCCACGAACAGCAGCAGCGGCAGCATCTTGCCGATCACCAGCACCACGCCGGTACGCGCGGCCGAGCGCACGCCGATGATGTTGATGCCGGTGAGGAAGCCCAGCGATACCACGATCACCGCGATGCGGCCCAGGCCGGCATCGGCCCACGGCCAGAAACGCGCAACCGCGTCGGCCAGCGCGTTGCTGAGCGCAGCGGCCGAGCTGATGCGGGTCAGCCAGATCATCCAGCCGATCTCGAAACCGGCGAAGCGCCCGAACGCCTCGCGTGCATACAGGTAGCTGCCGCCGGGTTCATCGAAGTAGCTGGCGGCCTGCGCATAGCACAGCACCAGCAAGGCCACGACGATGCCGGCGGCGACCACGCCCCACAGGCTGAAGGGGCCGAGCAGGGCGACGGTGGCGGCCGGCAGCAGGTAGATGCCGCTGCCGATCACATCGTTGATCGACAGGCCGACGATCTGCCAGCGGCTGACCGCGCGTTGCAGCTGCGGTTCGTCCTGCGTGCTCAACGGACGTCTCCGGCCAGCGCGGGCAGTTGCCACTGCGCCTGCAGGCGCTTGTACTCCGCGCGCGGCAGGAGCACGAAACGCGGCGCGTCCTGCGGCCGCAGCCAGTCCAGCAGTGCCTGCATGCGTTCCTGCGGCATGGCCGTGCAGCCGGCGGTGGCTTCGCCGGGCTGGCGCCACAGATGGGCGAAGATGCAGCTGCCCTTGCCGGGCTGGTTGTCCGGGTTGTGGGCGATGACGAAGCCTTCCCGGTAGCGCACGTCGCCCTTGTTGTGCAGGTCCAGCCGCATCGGCTCGGTGGAGCCCTTGACCGCTGCATTGCCGACCTTCTTTTCATCAACGATGCGGTTGTAGAACGGCGAACCGGGCACGTCCATGCAGTAGCTGCTGTCCAGCATCGGCTGGTAGGGCATGGCGGTGCCGCGGCGGGTGACGGCATAGCCGAACGCACTGCCGAGCGCGAATATGCCGGCCGGGCTGCGGCCATCCCCTTCCTGCTTCTGCGGGCCATCGGCCTGTGCCGGATGCAGGCCCAGGCCCCAGGCGCTGCCGGTGCGGCCGAGCGCCACCGGGAACGCCTGGCCATGCGGGTGCCAGCCCTGGCCGTCGCGCACATAGGCCTGCAGTTGCCCCTGGGTGCTGTCCCAGCCTTCGCTGGTGACCACGATCAGCTGGCGCGCGCCATCCAGCGGCGCCGCGTGAACGGACACCGCCGTAGCAAGCAGCAGTGCAGCGGTAGCGAGGCGAACCAGCGATTTCATCAACAGGTGCTCCGATCAGGAATCCAGCAGGTGGTCGATCCGCTCCAGGTTCACCGCAAGCTGCTGCTGGCGATCCGGATTGGTGTGGCAGAGCAGCACGAACAGGAAATCGAGCAGGGCGTGCATGGCGCTACGGTACAGCAGCTGCGCGACCTGTGGCGTGCGGTCGTGGGCGCAGACCGCCAGTGCCGCATCCGCATGCGCGCGCAGCGGGTTGGCGGTGTGGCGGGTGATGGAAATCACCTTGCCACCCATGTCCTGGAACTGCCGCGACAACTGTGAAAGCTGGGGCAGGTTGCCGAACTCGGAGAACATCAGCAGCGCATCGCCGGGGCGTGCGGCCGAGAGGTTGGCCAGCATCAGGATCGGATCGGTATGCGGCACCACCAGCAGTCCGAGCAGCGACAGCCGCATGGCGAACTCGCGGGCATACAGGCCGTCGTCACCCAGGCCGTAGACGAACAGCTTTGGTGCGCCGTCGAGCAGCTGCACGATGCGCTCGATCTCCCCGCGTGGATTGGCCTGGCGTGTTTCCTCCTCGGCCTGCGCCTTGCTGCGGCGCAGGGCCTCGCCCAGGCGCAGGTAGTCATCGCCGCTGTCGGGTTCGTCGGGCGCCTGCTGCGGATCGGCACCGGCGCGGGCCACGTCCTGGCCGATGGAGTACTTCAGGTCCGGGTAGCCCTTGAAGCCAAGCTTCTGGCTGAACTTCACCACGCTGGACTGGCTGATGCCGAGCGCGCTGGCCAGCTGCTGGGACGAGTAGTCGCGCAGCAGGTGGGCGTTGTCGAGGATGAAGTCGGCGATGCGGCGCTCGATGGCCGACATCTGCCCACGCTCGGTGCGGATCTTCAGCAGGGGCGGCATGCGGGGTGTCCGGGGGTCTGCAAAGGCGTTGCGGTTGGCCGCATAAAGCGAATTATGGGGTGGGTCGGGGGGGGGGGGGGGGGTGGGGGGGCCGCAAGTACGTCCGTGTAGGCTTGGCCGCCGCATCCATGCGGCGGACACCCCCGCAAGCCCCACCCGCCCGACCTTGGAGACATCGCGCGCGTGCCAGCCGCGAAGGGATTACGGGGTAGGGCAAAAACAAGCGCTTCCACGCGTGGCGTGGATCTACTGGGTGCAGCTGTTGCATTGGACGTTGAGTCCGCCTTGTAGCGAGCCGAGCACCGCAGGTCCGGCGAGGGCGAAGAGGCGCGGGTGTCTGAGCGCAGCGAGTTCCCGCGCCGTCCCTCGACGGGCCGAGGAGCGCAGGGAACCGGTGCGTAGCACCGGCTCGCGGCCGGCGGAGCGTTTCTTTTGGTTACTTTTCTTTTCGCGAAAAGAAAAGTAACGCGCGACCCAGCGTCAGTGGCAGGCAACGTCAGCCGCAAGGCAGAAATCAACCCAGCATCTCCAGCCCGCGCACTTCGGTGATGCCCAGCCCCGGCACGTCGCTGATGCTGATCTCCGATTCGTTGAAATGCACGCCGCCGCTGACCGGATCGAACTGGCCCAGCGAGGGGCCGTCCAGATCGACCTTGGTGATCACATCGCTCTTGGCCACGGCCAGGTGCACGGCGGCGGCCACGCTGATGCTCGATTCGATCATGCAGCCGATCATGCACGGGACGCCGTAGATGCCGGCAATGTCGGCGATGCGGATCGCGTTGGACAGGCCGCCGGTCTTCATCAGCTTGATGTTGATGATGTCGGCCGCGCGCTGCTGGATCAGGTCCATCACCTGGCTCGGGCTGAACACGCTTTCGTCGGCCATCACCGGCGTGTTGACGCGGTCGGTGACGTACTTCAGGCCGCTGATGTCGGCCGCTTTCACCGGCTGCTCCAGCAGTTCAAGCACCACGCCGGCGTCTTCCAGGGTACGCATCGCATGCACCGCCTGCTTGGCGGTCCAGCCCTGGTTGGCGTCCAGGCGCAGCAGGGCGCGGCCTTCCACGGCGGCATGGATCGCCTTGACCCGTTCGATGTCCAGGCCGATGTCCTTGCCGACCTTGATCTTCAGCGACTCGAAGCCACGTTCGATCGCCGACAGCGAGTCGGCCACCATCTTGTCGATGTAGTCCACGCTGATGGTGATGTCGGTGGTGATCACCGGGTCGCCACCACCGAGCATCTGGTACAGCGGGGCGCCGTGCAGCTGCGCCCACAGGTCGTACAGCGCGATCTCCACCGCCGCCTTGGCGCTGGTGTTGCGCTCCATCGCGGTCTGCACCAGCGTGCACAGGTGGTTGAGGTTGACCACGTCCTGGCCGATCAGGCGCGGGGCGATGAAGTGGCGGATCGCTTCGATGATCGAGCCGTGCGTATCGCCGGTGATCACGGCGGTGGCCGGGGCTTCACCATAGCCGGTGTTGCCGGTGTCGGTGCGGATCAGCACCACCACGTCTTCCACGGTTTCCACCGTGCGCAGGGCGGTCTTGAACGGTGTCTTCAACGGCACGCGCAGCATGCCCAGTTCGATGGCGGTGATCTTCATTCAGGAGTCTTGGCCCGCAGGCGCTGGATGTTGGTGATGCGGTCGATGTAGCGGACGGTATCGCTGGCCATCATCGGCTCCAGCGGCGTGACCGAAACACCATTGAGATGGGCCTGCACGCGCGTGCCGTCGGCACCGAACCAGCTGCCGCCCGCCGTATCGTGGATCACCCACGTACGACCGTCGACGTGGCCGATGGCCATCATCACGTGGCCGGGGATGTAGACCAGATCGCCGACCTTCAGGTCGGTGACGGCACGGTCGCGTAGTGCCTTGCCGTCCTTGCCGGTGAACGGCAGGCGATCCAGCGCCGGGCTGACCGCCTGTGCACTGGTATTGCGTGGCAGCAGCACGCCGAAGCTGCGGTAGATCTCGGAGACGAAACCGCTGCAGTCGCGGGTGTCGTAGTCGTGGCCCCAACCGTAGCGCTCGCCGAGGAACTTGAAGGCCTGCTGCAGCAACAGGCGCGGGGTCAGGGCCAGGTAGTCGGCGGCGGTGTCCTGCGAGCGCGGCAGCAGGGCCGGTACCAGTTTCAGGCGACCATCTGCCTCGCGTACCGGCAGCTGCACCACCCATGATGCGTGCGCCTGCTGGCCGTTCACCGGTTCTGACGCGGGCCAGTCGGCCAGCACCGGCAGGCGCACGCCCATGTCCAGCTGCAGGCGCGAGACACGCGGTTCTTCCGGGGTGTAGGCGGTCTGCGCGGTGGCACCGGTGATGATCCGGTAGGGGCCCTTCGCGCCGTAGCCGAGCACCGTGGCCTTGTCGCCGCTGGCGATGGCGTCGGCTTCGATCCACGCGCTGTAGCGCTCGCTGTGCACGAACAGCCAGCGGCCGTCGGCACTGCGGTGGACCACGGCGACCTTGTCGCCGGGGAACAGTGCCGATTCCTGGAAGCGGTCGATGTCGGTGTCACCGACGGTGCTGAAGACGCGCTCGCGGGTGGGGAAGGTGCGCAGTGCGGCACGCTTCACCACCAGCCCGTAGGCCGGTGCCACCTGGGCGGGGATTGCATCAAGGCCGAGGTTGGCTTCGATCGCGCTGCGCAGGGCCGGCGCGATGGGCGTGCCCTTGTCGCTATAGAGGGTGCGCGTGGGCCAGCTCGACAGCGCGGTGATGCTGGCACGCACCGTCGCCGCATCAAGCTGGGCTGGCAGCGCCGCGATGTCGCGGATATGGCTGTCCTGCGCCCGCATCCGTGCGTTCTGCGCCTCGATCTGCGCGCGATCCAGGATCGGCGCATCGGCGTTGTCCAGACGCGCCGCCCAGTACTGCGGCGTCAGGTAGGCCTCGTGCAGGCCGATCACATAGGGCAGCGGTGCGCCGGGATCGGGCGCCGGGGCGGCCTGTGCAAAGGCCGGTGCGGCCAGCAGGCACAGGGCCAGGGTCAAGCGGCGCGGCCAATGCCGGTGCCGTTCGCGGGAAGCCAGGCTCATGCGGTGCACACCCTCCTCGAATGCCTTGTGGAATATTTATTCCTTTCGGCATCGAAAGCAAGAATAAATTATTGACCGGCATCCCGGCCCGTGTTACACAGCCGTTACCACCCGCGCTGGGGAAGTGTCGCTGTGGATCCTGCCATTCGCAAACCGCGTCTGCCTGCTGCTGCCGGCCTGTGTGCCGCGCTGCTGCTGTGGGTGTCGGTCACGCAGGCGGCAGACGGGCGCAGCAGCCAGCAGCGTGCGCGCCAGGCGCAGGTGATCGACCTGATCGACGGCGGCCGCTTCAGCGACGCCGATGCGTTGCTGGCGACAGGGAGCGATGCTGCCGAAGGCGCGTTCCAGCGTGAGCGCATGCGCCGCATCCGCCTGGATCTTTCCCTCGACGAAACCGCCGCCAAGTCTGCCGTGCGCCGCTGGATTCCCGACCTGACCGACGAGGAATTCGCGCGCTGGGACCAGCTTGGCCTGATCGAGCATCTCGATATCGATGGCGAGCGTTGGTACTTCAAGCGCGCACCGTCGAACCTGTTCCTGCTCAGCGACGAAGCACGCGCACGCCGCCGTGCGGATGCACCGATGCCGCCTCCGGGGCCCAACGAAGTGCTCAACGCGCACCACGCGCGCGTGGTTGCCGCGGCCGAACAGAGTGGCCGGGCGTCGGTGCTGCCGCAGCGTATCGAATTCACCCAATCGCTCACGGTGAAGGCCGATGCCGTGCCGGCCGGCGAAACCGTGCGTGCCTGGATTCCGTACCCACGCGAGATCCCCGGCCAGCAGGAGCAGGTGCAGTGGCTGGGCAGCAGCCCAGGCAAGGCGCGGGTGGCACCGGCCAGCACCTTGCAACGCACGGCCTATCTGGAGGCCAAAGCGGTGGCCGGGCAGCCGACCCGCTTCGAGATCCGCTACGCGGTCACGATCTTCGCCCGGCATACCGCGATCGACCCGGCCGTGGTGCAACCCACCCCGGCCGATACGGCGTTGAAGCCGTATCTGGCCGAGCAGCTGCCGCATGTGCGCTTCACCCCTGCGTTGAGGCTGTTCTCCGACCAGGTGCTGCAGGGCGAGACGCGCCCATATGAAGTGGTGCGCAAGCTGTTTGCTGCGGTCGACCGTATTCCCTGGGCCGGTGCGCGCGAATATTCCACGCTCAGCAACATCAGCGATTACGCGCTGCGTTCCGGCCATGCCGATTGCGGGCAGCAGACCCTGCTGCTGATCGCGCTGCTGCGCCTGAATGGCATTCCCGCGCGCTGGCAGTCGGGCATGGTGTTCTCCGACGATGGCAGTGGCTACAACAACCTGCATGACTGGGGACAGGTCTACCTGGCGCCGTATGGCTGGCTGCCGATGGACGTGACCACCGGCGCACTGGCCAGCGATGTGCCGGCCCTGCGCAACTTCTACCTGGGTGGCCTCGATGGCTACCGCATCGCCTTCAACGATGATTTCGGCCAGCCCCTCGTGCCGGCCAAGCAGCACTTCCGCTCGGAAACGGTCGACTCGCAGCGCGGCGAGGCCGAGTGGGCAGGCGGCAACCTGTACTTCGACCAATGGAGCTACGACTTCCAGTGGCGGGTACTGCCAGCCAGGCAACGCTAGCGCGACACATCGCATTCCACACCATTCAATTCTTGCAGGAGAGAGCAGGGGATGAAGGCTTACAGCATCAAGCGGGCGGCGTTGTGCGTCGCTCTGGGGGCGTGTCTGGGCGTGATCGCGCCCAGCGCATTCGCACAGGATGGTTCAGTGGTCGGCCGGCTGGTCAGCGATGCCGGCCAGGTACCGGCCGGTGCCACGGTGACCGTACGCAACCCGGCAACGGGCTTCGTGCGCTCCGTGCAGGCCGAAGCCAACGGCAGCTACCGCATTCCGCTGCTGCCCGTCGGCACCTATGACATGGAGGTGAGCCTGCCGGGTGGAGGCGCCAGCCGTGTCGGCCAGGTGACGGTCAGTCTCGGCAGCGCGACCACGGTGAACGTGCCGCTGGGTGCGGTCAGTACCCTGGGCACGGTCGAAGTGCGGGCGCCGCAGGTGGTGTCGATGGTGGATGTGAAGTCCACCGAGTCGGCCACCAACATCACCCGCGAGGAGCTGTCGCGCCTGCCAGTGGACCGTGACATCACCGCGGTGGCGCTGCTCGCGCCGGGCGCGGTGAAGGGCAAGGGGTCGCTGGGCGGGCAGGGCATTTCCTTCGGCGGTTCGTCGGTGGCCGAGAACACCGTCTACATCAATGGCCTGAACGTCACCGACTTCTACAACCGGGTCGGCTTCTCGTCGGTGCCGTTCTCGTTCTACCAGGAATTCCAGGTCAAGACGGGCGGCTACTCGGTGGAGTTCGGGCGCAGCACCGGCGGCGTCATCAATGCGGTGACCCGCTCGGGCAGCAACGATTTCAAGGCCGGTGCCGAACTGGTGTTCGAGCCGCGCGCGTGGCAGTCGCAGGCACGCGACCGCTACGACGGCAGCGGCAGCCGCTACATCACCGCCAGCCGCGACGACTACAGCCGCAGCGCGCTGAATGTGTTCGCTTCCGGTGCGCTGGTGCAGGACCGCCTGTTCTTCTTCGGCATGTACGAGGCGCGCGACTACCGTCCCACCTCGACCAATGATGCCGGCACGCGCCTGAGCCAGGGCAAGGCCGATGACCCGTTCTGGGGCGGCAAGATCGATTGGCAGATCACCGACAACCAGATGCTGTCGCTGTTCGGCTTCTCGGACAAGAGCAAGACCCTCACCGACGTCTACGCTTACGACTACGCCACGGGGCAGACCGTGGGCGAGCGCAGCAACCAGATCTACAACACGGTGGGTGGCAAGAACTGGTCCGGTACCTACAGCTGGCAGGTCAACAACGACCTGACCATGAAGCTGATGTACGGCGAGAACAAGCGCAACCGTGTGCAGAGCTCGTTGATGGACCAGAACTGCAACCGCGTGTTCGACAACCGCACGGCCGGCCAGGGCGTGCCGCCGTCACTGCAGGGCGACCGCAGCTGCACCAGCAGCTCGCAGCTGGAGTCGGCGCTGGACACGCGCAAGGCCGCGCGCGCGGACTTCGAATGGACGTTGGGCAACCACCTGCTGCGGTTCGGCCTGGATCGGGAAGAGAACACCTCCGATTACAGCCGCGCCTATCCGGGCCCGGGCGGCTTCCGCTACGACATCTACTACCGCACTCCCGGCAGCTCGCTGAACGGTGGCGTGGTGCCGGCCAGCGGCGTGGTCGTGCGCACCCGCCGCTATGAAGTGGACGGGGCCTTCGAGACGATCAACTCGGCCTACTACCTGGAAGACAACTGGCAGGTGACGCCGAATCTGCTGCTGAACATGGGCCTGCGCCTGGAAGCCTTCGACAACAAGGGCGGCGACGGCAGCAGCTACATCAAGATCGACGACATGCTGGCCCCGCGCCTGGGCTTCTCCTGGGACGTGCGCGGCGATGGCACGACCAAGGTGTTCGGCAACCTGGGCCGATACTTCCTGCCGGTGGCCAACGTCATCAACATCAAGCAGGCCGGTGGTTTCCTCGACGAGCGCACCTGGTACGAGTTCCTCGGCTACACCGGCGCAGCCAACAACATCCCCAACCTGGGCGCGCAGATCGGCCCGGTGGACAACTCGCAGGGCGACGGCAGCGTGCCGGACCTGCGCGCGGAAGTGAACCGGGACATGGACCCGGTCTACCAGGATGAAGCGATCCTGGGCTTCCAGCAGATGATCAACGAGGCCTGGTCGGTAGGCGCCAGCGTGACCTACCGGCGCCTGCACAATGCCATCGATGACATGAACATCACCGCGACCGGCCAGTGTGGTGCCATCGACGGCGTGTGGATCATGGGCAACCCGGGGCGCACCAACACCGTGTGGGGTGACACCGACTGCGACGGCCGCAACGATGGCTGGATCAGCATCGACACCTCGAAGGAAGGTTGGGCGCTGTATGACGACAACGGCAATTATGTCGGCCAGCGCGGCTGGGTGAAGCCCAAGCGTGACTACAAGGCGCTGGAACTGCAGGTCGACCGCGCCTGGGACGGCAAGTGGGGCTTCAACGCCTCCTACACCCTTGCATACGGGCGCGGCAACGCAGAAGGCCCGGTCAACTCCGATACCGACTTCGCCGATGCAGGGCGCACCGAGAACTTCGACAATCCGTGGGTGAACTACGGGGGCTATGGCTACCTGGCCAATGATCGCCGCCACCAGTTCAAGTTCCGAGGCAGCTACGCGCTGACCGAGAACCTGAGCGTGGCCGCCACCCTGGGCGTGCAGTCGGGCAGCCCGATTACCCGCTTCGGCGCCGGCAATCCGTTCGACGACACCGACTTCCACAGCTACTACGTGTGCGTGTCCAACTGCCAGGCGACGGTTCCGTCCCAGCGCGTGTTCGTGCATTCGCCACGCGGTGGCGATGGCCGCACGCCCTGGACCTATGACCTGGACGTGAGCGTCTCGTACAAGGTGCCGATTCCCACCGATCTGCGCCTGAAGCTGGCGGTGTACAACGTGCTCAACCAGCAGCGCGTGGTGACCGTGGACCAGGACTACGAGCCGCAGGACAGCATCGGCACGCCGAACCCGCTGTACCGCTACGGCACCGGCTTCCAGTCACCGCGCTATGCGCAGTTGACCGTGACATGGGCCTACTGAAGCCCGCACGGCAGGCTCGAAACTGCGTCTGCGCGGCGGCGCTGGCGGTGTTCCCGGTTGCGGTGGCACAGACCACCGCGACCGCCTCCCTCGATGCCGATGTCGCTGCCGTCGTCCAGCTCGAGCACCTGCCCGGGCTGGCGATGGCGGTGGTCGACAACGGGCAGGTGGTCTATCGCCACGCCGAGGGCGCGCGTGGCGATGGCGGCCGCATCGACGAGGACACGCTGTTCAAGATCGCCTCCAACAGCAAGGCGATGACTGCTGCACTGCTGGCGCGGCTGGTGCAGCAGGGCAGGCTGCGCTGGGATGATCCGGTGCAGCGGCATCTGCCGGGCTTCCGCATGCACGATGCGTGGGTGGGCCAGCAGATGCAGGTGCGCGACCTGCTGATCCACAACAGCGGCCTGGGCCTGGGCGCCGGGGACCTGATGCTGTGGCCGGAGCCGAACACGTTCACCCGTGCCGACATCATCGCCGGATTGGCGCACCTGAAGCCGGTCAGCAGCTTCCGCAGCCACTATGCCTACGACAACCTGATGTACGTGGTGGCCGGTGAAGTGGCCGCTGCGGCGGGCGGCAAGCCGTATGACCAGCTGATGCGCGAGCAGGTGTTCGAACCACTGGGCATGACGCGCTGCCAGGTGGGGGCGTGGTCGGTGAAACGCGTGGGCAACGTAGCGCAGCCGCATGCCTGGCGTGGCGAACGCAATGAAGTGGTGAACGCCGATGGTGGAACCAGCCCGGACCTGCCGTCGATGGCGGCCGGCGGCATCCGTTGTTCGTTGCGCGACATGACGCGCTGGATGCAGGTGCTGCTCGATCCCACCCTGGCGCCCGGCTGGCTGGACACGGAGCAGCGCCGCACGCTGTGGACCCTGCACATGCCGATGCCGCTGGGCGAGCGCCAGCGGCGCTGGGACAATGCGCATTTCTACGGCTACGGCTATGGCTGGCGCGTGTCTGACATGGACGGCCAGTGGAAGGTGGCGCACACCGGCACGTTGTCGGGCATGTACTCGTCGCTGGCGCTGCTGCCTGACCGGAAGGTGGGCGTGGTGATGCTGATCAACGGCGAAGGCGAGGACGCACGCATGGCCCTGATGCAGGCCGCGCTGAAGCGCTTCACCGCAGCGGACGATGCGCGCCCGGCGATGGAATACCTGGCCGAACTGAAGGCTGACCAGGCAACGCGGGCCGCGACCGGCCATTCGCGGCCATCCACCGCGGCGGCGCAGGAGACGAGCCGTACGGACCTGTCCCGCTGGCAGGGCCGCTACCGCGATCCGTGGCTGGGCGCGGCCTCGCTTTGCCCGGGCAAGGACGGCCTGCGTTTCAGCGTGGACAAGTCGCCCCGGCTGCAGGCCACGGTGCTGCAGCTGCAGGGGCGCTGGCTGCTGCGCTGGGATACGCTGGGCGACGAGGCGCAGGCGTGGCTGCAGCCGGGCGAAGCCCCGGCACCGACGCTGGACCTGCGCGCCATCGACCCGGACATCGACTTCAGCTATGACTTCCAGGACCTGCATTTCACTCGTACTGGCGACTGCGCTGGCGGCGACCACCCGCGCCGCTGAGCCACCGCGCGTTTCACCGGCAACCGACGCGGCCAGCGCCGGACTGGTGGAGATCCGCACGTTGTCGCCGCGCATCGACCTGGATATCCGCTATGCCGGTGCCAACAACTTCACCGGTGCGCGCGTGCCCGGCTACGAGGCGCCATCGTGTTATCTGCTGGCGCCGGTGGCGAAGGCGCTGGCACAGGTGGAACAGGACCTGCGCGGCGATGGCTTCGGCCTGCGCCTCTACGACTGCTACCGGCCGGTGCGTTCGGTGCAGGCGTTCATGGCCTGGGTGAACGATCCGCGCGAGCGCTCGCGCAAGGCACAGCAGTACCCGGACCTGGACAAACCACGGTTGCTGGCCGACGGCTACATCGCCGAGCGCTCTGGCCATAGTCGTGGCGCCACGGTTGATCTGGGCCTGCTGGATTGCCGCAGCGGTGCATGCACGCCGCTGGACATGGCCACCGACTTCGATTTCTTCGGTCCACGCGCGCATACGCAGGCAAGCGGATTGAGCGATGCGCAACAGGCCAATCGCCAGCAGCTGGTGTGCGCGATGGCGCGGCGGGGCTTCGTCAACTATCCGCAGGAGTGGTGGCACTACACCCTGCAGCCCGAACCGGATCCCGGCACCGCGTACGACGTCCCGGTGAGGTAGGGCATCGGCAGGGCTCGCCCTGCACCCGCGGTAGTGCCGGCCGCTGGCCGGCAACATCAGACGCAACAGCAACAGCTTGCTTTCCGTGGGTTGGCGGGGCGGTGCCGGAGTGCGGGGACGCCGTAAATCCGTCCATGGAGGCTTGGCAGCCGCATCCATGCGGCTGACACCCCGCATTCCGGCACCGCCCCGCCTCTGACAGTTTCCCGCGTGGTCCGTTGTAGAGCCGAGCCCATGCTCGGCTGCTCCTTGTTCAATCGTCGAGATATTCGATTTGGATGGAGATTCATCCACGCATGGCGTGGATCCACTGTGGCTGCCGATTGGGTCCGGCGCAGATCCCTTACACTGGCCGCCTCTTCATCCCTGCCCACCCGATGAACCTTCCCCTGCACTTCGGCCTGCTCGGCACCCTGGAAGCCGGCGCCATCGCCCTGCTGGTCGGGCTGCTGGTGTACTTCCTGTGGTCGCAGCTGTGCCGGCTCCTGCACTGGACAGCGGGTCACGCGATCGGCTGGTCCTGTGTCATCGCCGTGATCATCTCCGCTGGCATTGATGCATGGAAGCTGTTCTACATGGGCATCGTGCGGCTGGAGTCGCCGCTGTACGCGCGCCTGTTCCTCGCCACCATCCACGATCCGAACGAACTCGGCAGTCGCGTGGTGCTGGAAATCGCCGGCGCGCTCGCCGGTGTCGCCTTGGGATGGGTGTTGTTCAGTTCGCGGTCATCGGAAAAAACCGTCGACTGACGCAGGTTTTTCGTTGCCTGCCGGTTAAATGCAGAGGCGCTGAATGCGCATCTTATGAGCTGCTCACTCCTCGCTAACCAGCGCGCTAAAGCATGCGTGGATGCGAGTGGTTAATCGTGCGTGTGGAGGCCGGTCGCGGCCCAAAATCGATTCAGAAACGCGGTGGCAGGGTAGGTGCCGTGCGGAAACAACAGGCCGCGCAACACCACCCAATATGCAGGAGACACCCCTGATGACTATTCGCAACCGCAAGCCCCTGATCGCCCTGATCGTCGCCGCTGGCAGCGTGCTGGCCATTCCGGCGATGGCCCAGTCGGCCAAGCAGCAGGCCGCACATGCGCAGAATGAAGCGGCGCAGGCCCAGCAGGCGGCAGCACAGGCCGGGCAGGCGGCTGACCAGGCGACCGATGCGGCCGCAGCGGCCTCGGCGCAGGCCAACGGTGGTGGCCAGACCTGGGCCAGCATCGATACCGATGGCAACGGCACCATCAGCAAGACCGAGGCGCAGGTGAACGCCGGCCTGGCCCAGGTGTTCGACCAGGCCGATACCAACAAGGACGGCGAGCTGAGCGCCGACGAGTACAAGGCCTACGTGGCCGCGCAGCAGGCCGGTGCGGGTGCCGGCGCGGCGCAGGGCCGCTGATCCAGACCTGATTCGGGAAGACCGGTGCATGGGGACCCGGGCGGCTGCGGCCGCCCGGGTTTTTCTCGTCATCGCCACCCCTGTATCCTTGGCCGATGAACACGTCCACGCCTGCGCCGTCGCGCGCCATCGGCCTGGTCGGTTTTGACGGTGACGACACGCTGTGGAAGAGCGAGGACTACTACCGCAAGGCCGAGCAGGATTACCTTGACCTGCTGTCGCGCTATGTCGACGTGCACGACACCCAGACCGCGCGCCACCTGCTGGAAGTTCAGCAGCGCCACCTGGGCACCTTCGGCTACGGCGTGAAGAGCATGACCCTGTCGATGATCGAAGCGGCCATCGACATCACCGGTCAGCGCATCGAGGCCAAGGACATCCAGCGCATTCTGGATATCGGCCACGATACCCTGCGCCACCCGGTGGAACTGATCGACGGTGTGCGCGAAGCCGTGGCGGCCATCGCCGAGCACTACCCGGTAGTGCTGATCACCAAGGGCGATCTGTTCCACCAGGAAGCGAAGATCAAGGTCGCCAACCTGGCCGAGCTGTTCCCGCGCATCGAGATCGTTTCCGAGAAGGACCCGGAAACCTACGCCCGCGTGCTGGCCGAATTCGAACTGCCGATGCAGCGCTTCGTGATGGTCGGCAACTCGCTGCGCTCGGACATCGAGCCGGTGGTGACCCTGGGTGGCTGGGGCGTGCATACCCCGTACGCCGTGACCTGGGCCCATGAGACCCAGCACGGCGTGGCCGACGACGAACCGCGCATGGTCACCGCCGATACCGCCCACGACTGGCCGGCCGCACTGGCGGCGATCGAGGCCAAGGCCGCTGCGGCGGCCTGACAGGGCCCGGCAGCTGCGGCAGAATCGTGGTATGAACGTTCGACTGCGCGCGCTGTTGTTGTCCCTGCTGCTGGCGCCGGCCACCGTGCTGGCCCAGCAGACCGCCGAGCGTTCGGCTGCGTATGAGGTGGCAACCGGTGACCGCTGGATCGATGCCCAGTTGCAGGACATCAACCATTACGCCGAACGCTACCCCGATGCCTTCCTCGATGAAGTGTCGCGCTACGCCGATGTCCCCCGCGGCTACATCAATGCGCTGTTCACCACCCATGGCTGGCAGGCCGGGGATATCTATTTCGCCTGCTTCTGGGCCAAGGCCAGCGGCCAGACCTGCCGCGACAGCGTGCGCGCCTTCAGCCAGGACCCGGAGGGCGGCTGGGAAGCGGTGGTGAAGCGCATGCCGGCCAAGCCGGACAACCTGCATTACCGCGCTGTGCGGCATGCCATCGTGGCCAGCTACCAGCACTGGGACCGGCCGATCACCCTGGATGCCACCCTGAAGCGCCAGTTGAAGCGGTAGTGCCGGCCGTTGGCCGGCAACTGCACCCTTACAGGCATCAGGAGGTTGCCGGCCAGCGGCCGGCACTACCCGGCCATGTTGCTCTGCGTATCGCCGCCGCCGCGCGCTCCGGCGACAATACGGGTCCGAGCTGTTCCCCGTTCCCGTAATCGAGTGACTGATGAGCGCCTCTTTCGTTTCGCCTGATGTGATCCGCCGCCTGTTCGCGCAGGCCATGTCCCGCATGTACCGCACCGAAGTGCCGCTGTACGGCACGCTGGTGGAACTGGTGGAGCGGATCAACGCGCAGGTGCTTGCCCAGGACCCGGCACTGGCCGCGCAGCTGCAGCGCAACGACGAGCGTGCGCGCCTGGACGAAGAGCGCCATGGCGCGATCCGCGTCGGCACCGCGCAGGAGCTGGCGACGCTGCGCCGCCTGTTCGCGGTGATGGGCATGTACCCGGTCGGCTACTACGACCTGTCGGTAGCCGGCGTGCCGGTGCACTCCACCGCGTTCCGCCCGCTGACCGGCGCCGCGCTGGCGCAGAATCCGTTCCGCGTGTTCACCTCGCTGCTGCGCCTGGAGCTGATCGAAGACGAAACCCTGCGTGCCGAGTCGGCGAAGATCCTGGCACGCCGCCGCATTTTCACCGACGGCGCACTGGCGCTGATCGACCAGGCCGAGCGTGACGGTGGCCTGTCGCAGGCCGACGCCGAGCGCTTCGTCGACGAAGCACTGGAAACCTTCCGCTGGCACGGCGATGCCACGGTCGATCTGCCGACCTACCACGCGCTGCACAATGCGCACCGCCTGGTGGCCGACGTGGTCAGTTTCCGTGGCCCGCACATCAACCACCTGACCCCGCGCACGCTGGACATCGACGCGGCGCAGGCGGCAATGATCGAGCACGGCATGGCGGCCAAGGCGGTGATCGAAGGGCCGCCGCGCCGCGCCTGCCCGATCCTGCTGCGCCAGACCAGCTTCAAGGCGCTGGAAGAGGCCGTGCATTTCCCGGATGCGGACGGTGGCGATGCCGGCACCCATACCGCGCGCTTCGGCGAGATCGAACAACGCGGCCTTGCGCTGACCCCGAAGGGCCGCGCGCTGTACGACCAGCTGCTGTCGCAGGCACGCGATGCCGGTGGCGAAGGCAGCACCGGCGGCGACTACGGCCAGCGCCTGCAGGCGGTGTTCGCCAGCTTCCCGGATGACCATGACACGCTGCGCCAGGAAGGCCTGGGCTACTACCGCTACCAGCTGACCGACGCCGGCCGCGCCGCGCCGGAACGCGTGGCCGATCTGCCTGCCGAAGTGCTGGTGGCCGCCGGCCTGGCCACGGCCGATCCGATCGTCTACGAGGATTTCCTGCCGGTCAGTGCCGCGGGCATCTTCCAGTCGAACCTGGGCGGCGAAGAACAGCGCGCGTATGCCGCGCACGCCAACCGCGAGGCTTTCGAGCAGGCGCTGGGCGTGGCGGTGAATGACGAGTTCGAGATCTACGAGCGGCTGCAGGCCGAATCGCTGGCGGCGCTGCGCACCGCGTGAAGGTAGAGCCGGCCGCTGGCCGGCTGTAGGGGAAGCCGGCCAGCGCCCGGCTCTACCCGATGTCCGGACCCGGGGTCAGCCCTTCATCGTGCCCGTATCCAGCCAGCGCTGGTGCCACGACAGTGCTTCGGGCAACAGGTGCGGGGTGTGCTTGCCGTAGCTTTCGCGGCTGGCACGGTCGAAGTAATCCTGCAGCTGCGGGCGGAAATCCGGGTGCGCGCAGTTGTCGATCAGCACCTGCGCGCGCTTGCGCGGGGTCAGGCCACGCAGGTCGGCCAGGCCCTGTTCGGTGACGATCACCGACACGTCGTGCTCGGTGTGGTCGACATGGCTGGCCATCGGCACGATCGCCGAGATGGTGCCGTTCTTGGCAGTGGACGGGCTCAGGAACGCCGACAGGAAACCGTTGCGGGCGAAGTCACCCGAACCGCCAATGCCGTTCATGATCCGCGTGCCCATCACGTGCGTCGAGTTGACGTTGCCGTAGATGTCCACCTCGATCATGCCGTTCATGCCGATGCAGCCCAGGCGGCGCACCAGTTCGGGATGGTTGGAGATCTCCTGCGTGCGCATGATGATGCGCTCGCGGTAGAAATCGATGTTCTCCTTGAACGTCTCGTTGGCCTGCGGGCTCAGCGCGAAGCCGGTACACGAGGCGTAGCTCAGCACGCCATCGCGCAGCAGGTCGAGCATGCCGTCCTGGATCACTTCGGTGAACGCGGCCAGGTCGCGGAAACCACTCCTGGCCAGGCCGGCCAGCACGGCGTTGGGGATGTTGCCCACGCCCGACTGCAGCGGCAGCAGGTTCGGCGGCAGGCGGCCCTTCTTCACCTCGTGCTTGAGGAACTCGATCAGGTGCGAGGCGATCTGTTCGCTGGTCGCATCGATCGGACTGAACGGGCTGTTGCGGTCCGGGCCGTTGGTGCGCACCACGGCCACGATCTTGTCCGGGTCGCAGCGCAGCGCGGTGTCGCCGATGCGGTCGTTGGCGTTCACCAGCGGAATCGGCTTGCGGTGCGGTGGCAGCGCGGTGCCGTAGTAGATGTCGTGCATGCCGTCGACGCCGGCCGGCTGCCATTCGTTGACCTCGACGATCACCTTCTTGGCCAGGTCCAGCCAGGTCTTGTTGTTGCCGACCGAGGTGGAGGGCACCAGCGAGCCATCTTCGCGGATGGCCGAGACTTCGATCACGGCGGTATCGATCTCGCCGTAGAAGCCGAACCACACGTGCTGGGCGACGTGGCTGAGGTGGATATCGATGTAATCCAGCTTGCCCTCGTTGATGCGGTTGCGCGCATCCGGATCGCTCTGGAACGGCATGCGCATGGCGATGCCATCGGCCTTGGCCAGCGCGCCATCGAGTTCCGGCGCGGTGGAGGCGCCGGTCATCAGCTTGATCTGGAAGGGCTGGCCCTGGGCGTGCACCGCTTCGATGCGGCGGGCCAGTTCCACGGGAACGGCCTTGGGATACCCGGAGCCGGTAAAGCCGCTCATGGCCACGGTTTCACCGGGCTGGATCAGCGCGGCTGCGGCCTCGGCGGAGACCACGCGGTCACGAAGACGCGCGTTGGCGATGCGATCAACAGACATGACGACAGTGTTTCTGGGGGGAAAGCCGATTATCGGCCATCCTCATCCGTACGGGGGGTTCTACCTTCGTGGAATGGCTTTTCCCCACCGGGGTCACCCATACCCACCGGTTTTGTTTTGCAGTGCAGCGTGCAAAGTGCTTTCGCAGCCCGCACGATGGCCCTGCATCCCGACGTGGGGGAGGGAGCAGAGCCCGCTGGCAGTTCGCTGCAAGCGGGCTTTTTTGTTGCCTGCCGCCCAGTATGAATGCGCGCGACACACCGGGTCGGATCCTTTTGCCACGGGCAAAAGGCTCTGACCCGCGCAGTGCCAGCACTCTGGGGTCAGAGCCCTTCGCCGTTGGCAAAGGGATCCGACCCCGCGAGAATCAGCGCATGACCCTCGCCACCGCTGACCTGCCCGCCACCCTGCAGCCCCTTGTCGACCGCGCCCTGGCGCGCCTGGCCCAGGTCCTGCCCGAGCCCGTTCCGGCCGAGCTGCTGCCGCTGCTGACCCGGCTGGCGGTGGCCAGCGACTTCGCGCTGGACACCCTGGTGCGGCAACCGGCGCTGCTGGCGCAGCTGGCCGCGCCCGGCTGCCCGCCGATCCCGGCGCCGGTGCTCGATCCGCTGCAACCCAGCGACTGGCCGGCACAGCTGCGGCGCTGGCGCACCGCGATGTCCACGCGGCTGATCTGGCGTGACCTGGCCGGGCTGGACGACGTGGCGCAGACCCTGGCTGGCGCCACCACCCTGGCCGAGGATTGCCTGCGGCTGGCGCTGGACGCCCTGCAGCAGGAATTCGCACAGCGGCACGGCGTGGTCCGTGATGGCGCAGGCGTCCCCCAACAGCTGGTGGTATTCGGCCTGGGCAAGCTCGGCGGTGGCGAGCTCAACTTCAGTTCCGATATCGACCTGGTCTATGCGTACCCGCAGGGCGGCGAATCCGACGGTCCGCGCGCGCTGGCCGCCGAGGAGTATTTCGCCCGCCTCGGCCAGCGCCTGGCCAAGCTGCTGGACGAAACCACGGTCGATGGCTTCAGCCACCGCGTCGACCTGCGCCTGCGCCCGTTCGGCAGCGCCGGTCGCGTCGCGCTGTCGTTCGCGGCGATGGATCAGTACTTCCAGCGCGAAGGCCGCGACTGGGAGCGCTATGCGTGGCTGAAGGCGCGCGCGGTGGCCGGCGACATCGACGCCGGCGAAGCGTGGTTGCAGACCCTGCGCCCATTCGTATACCGCCGCTACCTGGATTTCACC
Source organism: Stenotrophomonas sp. CASM114 (assembly GCF_049384325.1). NCBI lineage: Bacteria > Pseudomonadati > Pseudomonadota > Gammaproteobacteria > Lysobacterales > Lysobacteraceae > Stenotrophomonas > Stenotrophomonas sp. CASM114. The sequence goes on from NZ_JBMRGJ010000029.1 coordinate 38,214, forward strand.
GCGCTCGACGGCCTGCGTGAGATGAAGGCGGCGATCACCGCCGAAGTCGCGCGCCGCGAGCTGCACGAAGACATCAAGCGCGGCGCCGGTGGCATCCGCGAAATCGAGTTCCTGTGCCAGGCGCTGCAGCTGATCCGCGGTGGCCGCGAGCCCGCGCTGCGCGAGCGCCGCCTGCTGGTGGCACTGGACGCGCTGGTGGCCGCCGGGCAGATTGCGCCCGACGATGGCAGCGCGCTGCGTGAGGCCTACCTGTTCCTGCGCCGGTTGGAGAACCGCCTGCAGATGCTGCGCGACGCGCAGACCCACGTGCTGCCCAGCGACGCGCTGGACCGCGCGCGCATTGCCATCGGCCTCGGCTACCCGGATTGGGAGGTACTGCGCGCGGCCCTGGCCGAACAGCAGCAGCGGGTCAGCACCGAATTCGCCGCGCTGCTGGCCCCGCGCAAGGGCCAGGCCGCGCCCGACGCGCTGGCCAACTACTGGCGCAGCCTGCCCGAGGGCAGCAACGCGCCGTTGCTGGCCGAAGCCGGTTTCCTCGATGCCAATGGCGCCGATCAGTCGCTGCGCGATTTCGCCCAGGGCACCGGCGTGAAGTCATTGTCCGACGCCGCGCGTGCACGGCTGGATCGCGTACTGCCGGCGCTGCTGCATGCGGCCACGCGTTCGCCGCAGCCCGATGCCGCGCTCAAGCGCGTGCTTGGCCTGCTGCAGGCGGTGCTGCGCCGGACCAGCTATCTGGCGCTGCTGGACGAACAACCGAGCGCGCTGGCGCGTCTGGTCGATGTGCTGGCGCGCAGCGCGCTGCTGGCCGAGCGGCTGGTCGCGTATCCGCTGCTGCTGGATGAACTGCTGGATGTGCGCGTGTCCGGGCCGATGCCCGATGCGGCCGGCATGCTGGCCGAATGCCAGCAGGTGCTGGCGGTGGAAGATCCCGAATCGGCACTGCGCTGGCTCAACGAGACGCGGCTGGCGCTCAGTTTCCGCATGGCGATGGCCACGCTGGACGGCCGCCAGGGCGCGGTGGACAGCACGCGGCAACTGGCCGAACTGGCGCAGGCGGTGGTGGTCACCGTGCTGGCGATGGCCGAGGCGGACATGCGCGCCGCGCACGGCGCGATTCCCGGTGGACGTTTCGCGATCATCGGCTACGGCAGCCTCGGCGGGCTTGAACTGGGCTTCGGTTCCGACCTGGACCTGGTATTCCTGCACGACAACCCGGCCGGCGTGGAGGCTAGCGACGGCGCGCGTCCGCTGGAGCCGGGGCGCTGGTATGCGCGGCTGGCGCAGAAGGTGATGGCGCTGCTCGGTGCGGTCACCGCCGCCGGCCGCCTGTACGACATCGACGTGCGCCTGCGCCCGGATGGTGGCAAGGGTTCGCTGGTGTCTTCGCTGGCCAGTTACACCGAATACCAGCGCGAACGTGCGTGGACCTGGGAACACCAGGCGCTGGTGCGCGCGCGTGGCGTGGCCGGCGATGCCAGCCTGCTGGCCGATTTCGAGCAGGTGCGTGCACAGACGCTGGGGAGTGAGCGCGACATGGAGGTGCTGTATGCCGACGTGCTGAAGATGCGTGGGCGCATGCGCACCGAACTGGACCGCAGCGACGCCGCACGGCTGGACCTGAAGCAGGGTGCGGGCGGCGTGGTGGACCTGGAATTCCTGCTGCAGACCGGTGTGCTTGCGCGCAGTGCGCGGCACGTGGCGTTGCTGCAGCCGCGCGATACGCCGTCGTTGATCGATGCGTTGGCTGGTGCTGGTTTCCTGCCCGATGCCACCGCGCAGGCGCTGCATGGCGCGCACGCCACGCTGTTGGACGTGGGCCTGGCCTGCACACTGGACCGGCGCCCGCGGCTGGCCCCGACCACGCCGGCGATTGAAGAGGCGTGTGCAGCGATTGCGGCGGCGTGCAGAGCGGCAGAGCTGCCGTTCGCCTGAGTGCCGGATGGCGGAGGACTGCAGTTGGTAGATGCCAACCTTGGTTGGCATGAATGCCAAGCGCCAACCAAGGTTGGCGACTACCGGATCAATGGCCCTGCGATGGCCCGCTGTTGGTAGGTGCCGACCACCGGTCGGCACCCACCGGCTCAATGGCCCTTCGATGGCACGCCGTTGGTAGATGCCAACCTTGGTTGGCATGAATGCAAAGCGCCAACCAAGGTTGGCGACTACCGGATCAATGGCCCTTCGGTGGCCCGCTCCTGGTAGGTGCCGACCGTTGGTCGGCACAATCTGTCGGCAGCGATGAGTTCTGCAGGGCGTGTCGACCAACGGTCGGCACCCACCGGATCAATGGCGGTCAGCTGGTGGCGCGCAGCGGCGCCATCTTCCACAACAACGCGCGGAACGGGGCCAGCAGGCAGACACCGATCGCCAGCTTCACTGCCAGGTCGCCGGCGGCCCAGCTCACCCACGGCAAGGTAGAACCGGCAAACGCGATCGACCAGAAAAGGGTGGTGTCCACCGTCGCGCTGCAGGTGGTGGCCACCATCGGTGCGCGCCACCAGCTGCCGCGGCGCAGGCGGTCGAACACGGTGATGTCCAGCAGCTGGGCCACGATGAACGCCGAGCACGAGGCAATGGCGATGCGCGGGGTGGCCACCCAGATCGACAGCAGCACCGCCACCGCGAAACCGATCCACGCCACGCGGCGCGCCGGGCCCGGGCCGAAGCGGCGGTTGATCAGGTTGCTGACCAGGAACGCGACCGGATAGCTGAAGGCGCCCCAGGTCAGCCAGTCGTTGATCGGGTACTGCACCAGCACGTTGGACAGCAGCACCACTGCACCCATGGCCAGTACCGCCAGCACCAGGGCGCGCGGGGTCAGCGGGGCAAACAGAGGGGCAGGACGCACGGACATGGCGAGCCAGGGGGACAAAGGGGATCGCCCATTATCCGCCCGGCCTGCGGCAAAGCCAAAACCTGTCGTTCAGCTTTACAGCGCTTCACTCATCACATCACCGGCGGCATAGGCCGTCGGCACATAGGCCAGGGTCTGGCCCTGCGCGCTCTTCACGTTCCAGCCGGCACCGGCCTCGGTGGGGTCGAAATGCACCCGTTGCCCGACCACGAAGGCTGCAGTCGGGTTCTCGCCCGGCGGCTGCACCGGCCAGCGCAGGGTGGCGGTGTGGTCGGCCTTGTCCGGTACCTGCAACTGCACCTGGCGTTCGCCCGTGGGCGTGGTCTCCACCTTCTTCACTTCCATTGGCGGCAGCGGCACCGCCTTGGTGCGGGTCGCCCTGGCATTGCGTTCGCTGGCCTTGAACGGCGCCTTGGACAGTTCGGACAGGCCCATCGAGGCCGCCATCGGCAGCGACAGCACCACGAATGAGGTCACGATCACGCTGGCCTCGCTGCTGTTCAACTGCGGCGCGGCGCCGGCATGGACGGTGGGCACCAGCAGCGCGGAGAGCAGCAGGGCAGAAGCGGGAACGCGCAGGCAACGGAACATGGAGACCTCCTGGTCAGCGTGGGGACGGCGGCTCAGCGCCGGGTATCGAAGATGTCGCGCGGGCCGGTGGCCTCGGGCAGGTATTCCAACGGGCGGCCCTGGTTGTCCTTCAACTGCCAGCCCTGGTCCGCGCCGGTCGGTTCGAAGTTCACGGTCTGGCCCACGGTGAACTGCACGGCCGGGTCGCCGATGCCGCGCGGGTACTGCATCGATGCGGTGTTCTGCGGATCGTTGGCATCGCGCAGCAGCACTTCGCGGCGGCCATCGACGGTGGTGGCAATCGCGCTCACCTCCATCTGCGGCAGCTTGATCTGCTGCGGGCGGGCCAGCGGCTGGCCGGCATCGGCGGCATCCTGGGCTTCCTTCGCCGCGGCGGCGCGGACCGAGGCCACCATCTGCGTGGACATTTCCAGGCTCGGTCCCTGCGGGCCCGGGTCATGGATGATCACGATGCGGCGTTCGGCATGGGCGGCCGATGACCAGGCCAGCGCGGTGACGATCAGCATCGATACCAGGGAGTTGTGCAGCAGACGCATGTCGTTCTCCTTGCGGGATTCAGGGCGAGGCGGCGGTGGCACCGGCCACCGGCACATGGGGGATCACCAGTTCCTGCTGCAGCTGGCTGCGCTGGTGCAGGAAGTCGAACGCCGATTCCACCGTCACCACCGAATAGTTGCCGGAGATGCGTTCGCCGGCCGGATGGTCGGTGGTGGTGGCGTTGGCCACGAACAGGCGCGCACCCACGCGCTTGCCCAGGCCGATATGCAGCACGCTGGGCTGGTACTTCTGCTGGCGCAGCCACTGCTGTGCCTGTTCGCGCTTGACGATGGCCGGCGCGCCTTCGGCCTGCGCCATCGCCGCCGCCAGCACTTCCAGCACCCACTGGTTGGAGTTCTGGTAGTCGGTGGCGAACGGGTAGGCGACCACGTTGTACTTGGTTTCGTGCAGCGCCTTGGGCTGGATCGACGGCGGCACCAGCATCGCGCGCAGTGCGGCACGCAACGGTGCCGACGGCACGCCGATGCGCAGGTCGGTATGGCCGCCGCTCTCGCCGACGAAGTTGCCGAGGCCCTCGTGGTACAGCTGCGAGCTGTCGGTCTTGCAGCGGTTGAGCAGGTGCATCGCGCGCCAGCGGCCGTCGTCCTCGCGCAGCAGGAAGGCCAGGTGGCTGTGGCGCAGGCCATAGCGGCTCAGGTCCTGGCCACCGCGCGCGGCCACCACCACGTCCACATCGGGCAGCGCGTCCAGGCGTTCGGCGGTGGTCCAGGCCACGTCCAGCATCGCCGCCTGCGACGCCACGCTGGGGGAGCGCTCGCGGCAGGCGGTGCTGTTGGCCCAGGCCGGTGCGGTCGCCAGCAGGCTGGCGATCAGCAGCGCGGCGCGGGGCAGGCGGGAAAAACGATCCATGTCGGTACCTTCAACGGCGGGCAGGCCCGCGCGCCGATCATACGCTGCTCAGCGCAGCGGGCGATCCACGCCCTTGCGCCGCGCAATCGGGTAGTGCCGGGGCGCGGGGGCGGCC